>NZ_NCFJ01000134.1:0-5716 GCF_002281105.1 Polynucleobacter sp. 35-46-11 | reverse complement strand
CTGCAAAGATGGCGTTGCAGGTTTATCGTAAAAATGTAAAACGCGCCCGCTAAGGAAATAATCATGAATGACATCACATCTAGAGATATGAACGTGACCTTAATGCGAATTCCTCAAATTTTGAAAATAATGCCGATTTCTAAATCCAAGTTTTGGCTCATGGTGCAGAAAGGTGAATTTCCAAAACCAATCAAGATAGGAAGATCGTCGTTTTGGACGATTGAGCAGGTCCAGGCCTTTATTCGAGAAAGGACAAAGCAATCCACCAATTGAAAAATGGCTATCTCCTGAGGTTAAGCTATCTATCCTACGGAAAACTCAGGAGATAACTATGCATGCAGTGAATTTATCCAAGCGACTTAGCGTTGAGGTCTTTGACCATAACCGACCCATAGATGAGAGTGCTTGGATTGAAATTGGGAACTATGAAGATCTGGCGCATGCAGTGGATGCATGCAGGAGAGTGATTGATCGGGTCTTATGCAAACCGCGATATTCATCTCTCGCTGGACACGCTTTGATGCAAGAGTATTTAAATTATGGCCCAGTACCATGCATTCGCGGAGTTGATAATCTGGATGCCTTTGATCCATATGAATATCTCAAAAGCAAAGCCAAGTTAGGCCGGCAATGGCGCTATAGAAATACTCTAGACCTTGGTCTTTAAATAGCGGACAACAGTTTCCCAGTCGGGAAACTCAGGAGTAGCGAAGTGAATATGTTCACCCTTGAATCTATCTACCCCATTTTTTAGGCGGTCATCCACCAAAAAATCTCCATCATTAAGATTCTTATGGTGGCCTAGAATTAAGCGTTTATATGCTGCCTTACCCAGATAGTCTTTCACCCATAGCAACTTATCAGACCATGCACTTGGGTTACCCCATGGTGCAGTTGAAAGAATATAGGTGTCGAACATGGTAGCCAACTCCTCATATGCGGCAATTGCCCCTGGAATTGGATCCATCAAATAGAAGATGCCAGGGACTTCATCTAATCGGTCTTCGTACTGGTCTTGTATATGCTCAGGGGTTCTTGCGATTCCTGATGGGAAATCCACTAATACGTTATCCATATCAATGTAGAGTGTTTTCATGTCCGCGCCTTATTTAATTAGAGCCCCGATGCCACTTCCCTAAAACTATTAAGTGCAGCCTCAATATTTTGAACAATTTCCTCGGCTAATACCTCAGGCTCTGGCAGATTATCTAAATCAGCCAGACTCTTATCCTTCAACCAAAATATGTCTAAGCTTGTCTTATCACGGGCCACAATTTGCTCATAGCTAAATTTACGCCAGCGTCCCTCAGGATTTTTCTGCTCATTCCACAGTTCTTTACGCTTATGGCGATCTAACGGGTTATAGCAGTCTATAAACTCCTTTAAATCTTCTGGCCGTAATGGCTTCTTTTTCTGAGTATGGTGGATATTAGTTCGATAATCGTAAAACCAAACTTCCTTAGTCCAGGGCTCCTTACTGGCCGCATGATTATCGAAAAATAAAACATTTGCTTTTACGCCGTTAGCATAGAAAATGCCCGTTGGAAGACGCAAAATCGTATGCAAGTCTGTATTCTCTAAAAGCTTTTTGCGAACTGTCTCGCCGGCACCGCCCTCAAACAAGACATTGTCCGGAACAACTATTGCTGCCCGCCCAGTAGTTTTGAGCATAGTACGAATGTGCTGCACGAAGTTAAGCTGTTTATTAGATGTAGTAGCCCAAAAATCCTGGCGGTTGTAAGTTAGCTCATCCTTTTCCTGCTCACCTTCATCATTCGTAAAGCTCATGGAGCTTTTTTTACCAAATGGCGGGTTTGCCAGCACGTAATCAAATCGCTTACCACTATCGGCTACCAATGCATCATTAGGGGAAATCATACTTTCACCATCGATTTCCCCAATGTTGTGCAAGAACATATTCATTAGGGCCAATCGACGCGTTCCAGCAACAATCTCATTACCAAAAAAAGTTTCACGCTTTAAAAATGCCTTTTGCGATTGATTCATTTGATGGGCGCTAACTAGAAAGTCATAGGCGGCTAAGAAAAACCCGCCCGTGCCCGCTGCTGGATCAGCAATGGTTTTGCTTGGCTCTGGCCTCACACACTCAACCATGGCCTTAATTAAAGCTCTAGGCGTAAAGTATTGACCTGCTCCGGACTTTGTATCCTCAGCATTGCGCTCTAGTAAGCCCTCATAGATATCGCCCTTTACATCCGCCCCCATTGTTACCCACTTAGTCTCATTGACTAGCTCAATAAGGCGAGAGAGTTTGGCCGGGTCCTGAATCTTATTTTGGGATTTAGTAAAAATTGTGCCCAGCATTCCCGGCTTATTAGCAAGCTCACGCAATAGGGTTACATAGTGAACTTCTAGTTCAGCACCGCGCTTTGACTTTAAGCTATTCCAGTCATATGCCTTAGGAATACCAACTTTACGGTTATAGGGTGGTTGACTATATTCATCAGCCATCTTTAGGAAGATTAAATACGTGAGCTGCTCTAGATAGTCGCCATAGCTAACACCGTCATCTTTAAGAACGGTGCAGAAACTCCAGACCTTGGTAACAATTGATGCGGTAGCGTTCATGCGGCTTTTTTCTTTTTTATAGGTTTTGATTTAGCAACTTCTGCTTTGATCCGGGAGAGTAATTCGGATGCGGGTTCATCATTGGGGTCTTGTCGCACTAACTGCCCTGAGAATGCTTTTTGCAGAATTGATTGGCGAAGGCTCTCGGAGCAATTTATTGCAGTTTTAATATTTCCATCAAATACTTCAATTATTGAAAGTTTTTGATCAATAATCTGGACCACTTCCTCCATCTCCCGAATACTAGTCAATGGAAATATTAAATTTTCAACTCTATCCATATTAAGTGCTTTTTGGTTATTGCCTGACCCTAGTTTTCTTGTATTCTCATAGCAATAGGTAAGGTAGTGATATAAATAAAGAGGGGGAACCCCAGACCCAGCAACTCTAATGGCTGCGGTATTTTGATTATGTGATGCCTCGACACCCAAGATTGCAACTTGTCCACGGGTTTTACCCTCACCAATCATCGCCAACATCAAGGTTCCAGGGGGATGAATATGCGCAGAAATACTCTCATAGCCACGCTGCGTAATTTTCTCTTTTGTATCGTTTATCAAGCAAAAGGAAACCTCCCCACTGGATATCCATGGAATCGATCCCCCCCAAAAATCTGGAGACTTTCTACTAGGGGTAGACCCAACATAAACCTTAAATAATTCACCCAATTTTTCAAAAGACCAGCAATCAGGTAGATTGCATAATTTTTGACGCTCCTCCAATGCTAGCTCAGGAGGAAACTTCAAAGGTCGAGGCTTCCGCCTAACCTTTGCAGATGACTTCCACAGGGAAAATTCACGTTGGTATAAATCTATCGCCTCCATCCGAATTCTTTTTTTTAATTCAAAGGCACTCTCAATATTTCCCAGCGTTTTTTCTCGCCATTGAGTAGTCAATTTACCCTCAAAAGCATCCTTTAGTAGGGCTTGGCGATAAACCTTAAGCTGCTCTTGTGCGAGCTTAAGATTTTCAACCCCTTTATCCAACTCAGAAAATAACTCTTCAATTTTTTGGACGATCCGATGTTGCTCAGCTAACGGCGGAATCGGAAAGTCATAGTTCCAAAGTAAATCAGGATCTACGTGGGGCGTCCCACTTCCTTTGGCTCTCGTATTTATTTGCTGATATTTCGACTGCAAAAAATAGTATGCGTAATCATTCACCATCATTGGAAAGTTAATGCGTACCAGAGTGCTCCCAAGAGCGCCATTCACCCCTTTTCCCACCAAACCAGATCGAGACCCATCCCAAACCATTAAAAAGTCAGACTCGTAACATGGATGGCAACCTACGCCATCAGTCCATGTACGGACAATCTTCTCCTCAAAAGCCTGAATATCTACATATGGAATTGGGTGCGAAGAAGATTTTTCCTTGGCTTCGTTTTTAGACTTTTTACCTTTTTGACTCTGTACAAAGTCACCAAGCTTTACTAGCTGCCATGAACATGGAACTTTAGCCTTTATCCCAGACATTCTTAAGCAACCAACACTTCATTCAATTCATCAATTAGCGGATCCATCTTTTCACCAAATAGTTGATACATTTTTCCTAATCCGCCTTGCCCATCAAAGGGTGACATTTCTAAGTCATTACGCTCTATATGGAAGGAGTTTGCCACATGGTCTCGGATCATCCTTAACCATTGCATTTGCTCCTCATTAAACTTCTCTCCGCCACCAGAGTGGTGCTTCATTACCCAGTTTTGGAAGTTTCGACGTACCGTTTCATCAAATGGCGAGATCTTGCCATCTATTTCACATACCCTGCGAATTAAAGCCACCAAAGCAGTTAGCTCATTTGCTGGCTGAGAGCCTTTGTACTCATCCAATTGCCGATAGGCGTGCCAAACCCTCAGTGGGGCAAGCTTAGGCTTATCCATCTTTAATTTATCAAGCACCTGCCGAATTAAATCAAAACTTAGCTCACGCCTGCGAAATGGTTGACTAAAGAATATTGTCAAAGCCGTGATGCTATCTTGATTTGCCTTTAAGTACTCGGCAAACTCATCAACCATGCCTTGTGCGTTTGATGCCGAATCCTCATCCCATTCAGCTCTTAGTAGCACATCTAAATTATCCCGATCAATTGTCTGCTCTTTCTCGCGCCTAATAGAATCAATCAGATCGACCAATGGGCCATTGAAAACTTGCGCAACTGTTGACACTAGCTGGGCTTGCGCTTCCTGTAGTTTTTCTTCACTTAATTCAGATCCAGCAGGAAGGCCTGCCAAATCCAATGCTTTAGCCTCCACATTATCTGTATCAATTGAGCTAAAAAGCTGCCCCACAATTTGAGTTAACTCTAAACCTCCAGCGGCAAGACGGATTTGTCTTTGATCATCGGGATCAAGCTGTTTAGTCAATCTCGCTAAACGCGCAGCCAGCGAACTGACTGTATCTTCATCGGTGGCACCCATCATGACGCTCATAGCCAGGTCCTTCAGAGGGATGGTAGGCTTTGTAATTAATGGCTGACTTGCGGTTTTTAAAGATTTAGTTACACCAACAGCATCGACAATGACATAGTGTGTTTTAGCACTAACAGCTGAAGGTGTAACCTTCCTTAGATCATCTAAATCCAGGGTACGAGTTCCGCGCCCTTTCATTTGCTCAAAGTAATTGCGACTCTTCACATCCCTCATGAAGAGGAGACACTCTAAGGGTCTAACATCCGTTCCCGTCGCAATCATATCCACTGTCACTGCTATGCGGGGATAGTAGTCATTCCGAAATTGAGCGAGGACCGACTTAGGATCTTCGTCGATTTTGTAGGTAATCTTTTTGCAAAAGGCATTGCCCTCTCCAAACTCTTCTCTTACCGTTTGAATGATGTCATCAGCATGACTATCAGTTTTGGCAAAAATGAGCGTTTTAGGAACCTCAGTTCGCCCCGGAAATATCTCCGGCAATTTATCCCGGAAGGTGCGAATTACCGTTCTAATTTGATCTGGGTTAACAATATTGCGATCAAGCTGGGTTGCTGAATACTGCTCATCCTCATCTTGTTGTTCCCAGCGTTTTTTGCGCGTTAATTTCTCACGTCTTTCGACTAGTAATTTAGCTGGAATGACTGCACCCTGCTGAGTAACTTGGGTGTCAATTACGTAAATCTCGTTTCCCACATT
>NZ_NCFJ01000133.1:0-5729 GCF_002281105.1 Polynucleobacter sp. 35-46-11 | reverse complement strand
AGACGATATAAAGCGATTGTGAATGCGAGTGGTATGTGGGTTGAGACTATTTTGTATGCGCAAAATCAAGCGCAAGCATATAAATTATTTCAAACAATATTTGGAAGTGGCAATGTGCCCCATCAACCAACACAACTTTAGTACTATGAAGATACTTGAAATTACTGCAATTAAGCCTCCCACTCCACAACAAGCACGGATTGACGTACTTAAGAGACAAAAGGATGCTAGTACGAAAGCATTAAAGGCTGAAAGGGATAGACAGAAGATTGCTAAGGCGAGACAGACTATTGCTAATGTTAGTTTGGAATAAGCATACCGTCTTTAAGCGTATAACCAGCAAATGCATTAGCAATTAACTTAGCGTCTGTCGTGTGGTAATACGTATTTTCGATTTGTGTTGTGCTTGTGCCAGCTATTTCTGCGACTGATGTTGGCACTAATCCACTATTAACTTTACTTGTAATGTAATAGTGTCTGAAGCTATAAGGCACTATGTTGCGTTTAGCTAAGTTATTAACCTTTGCCAATTTCATTATTTTGTCAAAGTGATAAGCTATGGCACGATTACTGATTGGCTTTTCACCATTCACACTAAACACCAATGTATTACCAAAAGCAATCTGCTCTTTTTTATCTTTAAGTTTTTGTAGTGCTGTGATGCGTGGGTATTGCAAATTAAATAAATCTTCAAAATACCCAATATCTTTTTCAACAATCCTGCGTGTTTTATTAACCTTACTTGTTTCACCTCTAATTGTTAGCTTTACTAATCCATAATCTTTACCAGCAACCTTGTGTTCAAACACTTCGTGGTCACGCCACTCTAACTGTATTTGTTCACCTCTACGCAATCCAAACATTAAGCTAATCATTAAGTAGTAACCAGCAATAGCTTTAACCAAGTTACCAGTTTCATTAATATTTTGCTGTGCATCTGCAATATATTTCGCTAATTCATCACGCACATCGCTAATCTCATCATCTGTAAAGCTATTGCGTCTTAAACTTTCATCACCTCTATCTACACGCTTTAACTTAGTAAATTCAAAACTATTAATTCTTGTTTCGTTTTTCTTAAATAGCCACTTCATCATTGCGTTAATCGTAGCTTGCTCGTTTTCTACAGTTGTGGGACTAACTGTTTGCTTTTTACCTAAACCCTCTTGTCTTTTTGTATAGTAATCTTTACAAGCCTCAATCCCTAATTCCCTTAACTTAACATCACGCCCAATGTAATCAAGCCAATGTTCTAAGTGTGTTTTTATTGTGCTAAATCTACCTTTAGTAATAACCAAGCCAATTTCCGTAGCTCTATAGTCTAAGTATTTTTCTACGCCCCACTTAGTTGTTTTACTAAAGTAATTAGCACCAGCATATTCCTTAGCTTTAATGTCGTAGTAGTGCTTCTTAGCTTCTTCTTTAGCTGTGTTTAAGTTAGTCGTATTCAAGCTCAAACGCACATACTTACGTTCTTTAGTAAGCCACAACCTAAATTGCCAATACTCTCCACGCTTGTAAATAACAGCGTCTTCAAATACAACAATCTCTGTTCCGTTAGTTTTAACTTTTTTAGTTGGCATTTAATTTACGTGTAGCTGTCTAATTTCATAGCTACAAAAATGTGTAACTATTTCAACTACTGTAAATTAAATTTATAATAATTACAACGGCTTAGTGAGTTGTGTGCAACTTTTGTGCCACTAGCATTTCCTTTAAAATCAAGGACTTACAATCGTGTTTTCACTCCCACTCGATAGTTGCAGGAGGTTTTCCGCTAATGTCGTAGACCACGCGATTAATGCCGCGTACTTCATTAATAATGCGATTGGATACCTTACCCAGTAACTCATGTGGCAAGTGAGCCCAGTGCGCAGTCATAAAGTCTTGCGTTTGCACTGCTCTGAGGGCAACAACGTATTCGTAGGTTCTACCGTCGCCCATTACACCGACAGACTTAACTGGTAAGAAAACGGCAAATGCCTGACTGGTAAGGTCATACCAAGATTTTTGACTAGCTTCATCAATCGTATTGCGTAGCTCTTCAATAAAGATCGCGTCAGCCCGTTGCAGTAAGTCGGCAAATTCTGATTTCACTTCACCCAAGATGCGAACACCAAGACCAGGCCCTGGGAAAGGATGGCGATAGACCATCTCACGCGGCAAACCTAAGGCAACGCCGAGTTCGCGCACTTCATCTTTAAATAATTCACGTAATGGCTCAAGCAACTTCAGATGCATATCTTCAGGCAAGCCACCCACATTGTGATGACTCTTAATCGTATGCGCGCCTTTCTTACCCTTACCAGCAGACTCAATGACGTCTGGGTAAATAGTTCCTTGAGCAAGCCACTTGGCATTTTCGATCTTGCCAGACTCAGCCTGGAAAATCTCAACGAATTCTTTGCCAATAATTTTGCGCTTGGCCTCTGGATCAGCGACGCCAGCCAGCTCAGACATAAATTTCTCTTTGGCATCCACGCGAATGACTTTGACACCGAGGTTACGGGCAAACATTTCCATCACCATGTCGCCTTCGTTTAAACGAAGCAAGCCATGATCAACAAATACGCAAGTCAGCTGCTCACCAATCGCACGATGGATTAATGCGGCAGCCACACTAGAGTCAACGCCGCCAGACAAACCGAGAATAACTTCTTCCTCGCCAACTTGCTTGCGAATATGCTCAACTGCTTCGCTAATATAGTCACCCATTACCCAGTCTGGATTGCACTTGCAAATCTCATGGACAAAGCGAGCCAAGATAGCCTCACCTTGCAAGGTGTGAGTGACTTCAGGATGGAATTGGAATGCATAGAAACGACGCTCTTCGTCAGCCATACCCGCAATCGGACAAGACTCTGTTGAAGCCATTAACTTAAATGCTGGTGGTAGTGTAGTAACTGAATCACCATGACTCATCCACACTTTCAGAATGCCGTGGCCTTCGCTAGTGGAGAAGTCCTGAATACCTTTGAGCAAATTGGTATGGCCATGGGCGCGCACTTCTGAGTAGCCGAACTCACGCGCTTTACCCAAAGATTCAGCGGAAGCAACGGCACCACCGAGTTGAGTCGCCATAGTTTGCATGCCATAGCAAATACCGAGAACAGGAACACCTAATTCAAAAACGATTTGTGGTGCACGAGGACTTCCCTCTTCTGTAACCGAGCTTGGTCCACCGGAAAGAATGATTCCCTTACCACCCTGCTCTTGAATAAATTTGCGAATGAATTCTGGATCGCAATCGTAAGGATGGATTTCAGAATAGACGCGGGCATCACGCACGCGTCGGGCAATTAATTGGGTGACTTGTGAACCAAAGTCGAGAATCAGTATTTTGTCGTGCACGAAAGGATCAGTCTTTAATTCAGCCTTAATTTCAGCTTTTGTTTACTCGTTAATCAATATGGTAATTGGGCGCTTCCTTAGTGATCTTCACATCATGAACGTGTGACTCGCGTACACCCGCTGAAGTGATTTCCACGAAATTCGCTTTCTCATGAAGTTCATCAATCGTTTTGCAACCCAAGTAACCCATTGACGAACGAATACCGCCAGTCAGTTGATGCAAGATGGCAAGGACGCTACCTTTGTAAGGAACTTGACCTTCAATGCCTTCTGGCACCAACTTCTCGGCATTCGCTGCACTAATGTCGCTTTGGAAATAACGATCAGCAGAACCATCGGCCATCGCGCCTAAGGAACCCATGCCGCGATAGCTCTTGTAGGAGCGACCTTGATACAGGAATACCTCACCAGGAGCTTCTTCAGTGCCAGCAAACATGCCGCCCATCATGACAGAGCTTGCACCAGCAGCTAAGGCTTTAGCGACGTCACCTGAGTAACGCACGCCACCGTCAGCAATTAAAGGAATGCCTGTACCTTTGAGTGCGGCAGCCACATTCACAATCGCGCTAATTTGAGGAACACCTACACCCGCAACAATACGAGTTGTACAAATAGAGCCTGGGCCAATACCTACCTTAACGCCATCAGCACCATGGTCAGCCAATGCTCTAGCGGCATCGCCGGTAGCAATATTTCCGCCAATCACTTGTACATGAGGATAATTTTTCTTGACCCACTTAACGCGATCTAATACGCCTTGGCTATGGCCGTGAGCGGTATCCACCACAATCACATCAACGCCTGCGCGAACTAAGAGCTCAATGCGCTCATCGTTATCAGGACCTACGCCGACAGCAGCGCCAACGCGCAATTTACCTTCGCTATCTTTACAAGCATTTGGATGCTCAGTGGCTTTCAAAATATCTTTAACAGTGATGAGGCCGCGCAATTCAAACTTGTCGTTAACCACCAGCACGCGCTCTAAGCGATGCTGACTCATTAAGCGCTTTGCCTCTTCTAGAGAGCAACCCTCTTTAACTGTAATCAAGTGCTCACGTGGAGTCATCTTAGTTTTGACCGGCGCATACAAGTCTTCTTCAAAGCGTAAGTCGCGGTTGGTAATAATGCCCACCACTTCTTTACCAGTCAGCACCGGGAATCCAGAAAAGCCATGCTCACGAGAAAGTTGAATAACTTGACCTAGTGTGGCATCGGGGCTCACCGTAATGGGGTCACGCAAAATGCCAGACTCGTAACGTTTGACCTTAGCCACTTCCCTAGCCTGTTCAGCAGGCTTGAGATTTTTATGAACAATACCAATGCCACCTTCGCTGGCCATGGCAATTGCCAAGCGGCCTTCAGTGACAGTATCCATCGCTGCGGACACCAAAGGTGTATTGAGTGAAATATCTCGAGTTAACTTACTTGCCAAGCTGGCATCTCGAGGGAGTACCGAAGAATAAGCCGGTACAAGGAGCACATCGTCAAAAGTGAGTGCTTTTTGAATGAGTCGCATGCAAAACCCCTAGTCGCAAAAACCGATTATAGCCTCCTAGCCTTTCTTTTAGCTGCAGCAGCCTGGAATTTGGCATCTTGCTTCTGGTTAGCCCTCTTGCGGCGCACAGCTTTAGGGTCCACCAGTAGGGGTGAATACAGTTCCAGACGGTCACCTTCATAAATAGGGCTATCCCAATCCTTGCGCTTGCCAAAGACGCCAAAACAGCCTTTTCTGACCAAGATAGGATCATCGGAGCCCTGGGCGATTCCGGCTTTAACCAGGGCTAGGCCCACTGTTGGAGCTTCGGAGGGTGATAAATGGAGTGTGAAGGGATTTAATTTGGGCTCACCTAGGCGGGCATCACAAATCAGAATCTCCATAGACTGATTAGCCATAGAGGTCTTCAGCTCGCTTAACGAAGCAATCCACAAAGGTACCTGCGATATGGCCGAATACCGGGCCAATGATCTTGTCTAGGATGACGCTCTTGAACTCCCAATGGAGCTTGAATTCCACCTTGCAGGCATCTTCCTTGAGGGGGATAAAGTTCCACTGCCCAGAAAAATGCTTGAAAGGACCATCCACAAAGACCATATCAATGGTTTCAGGGCGGTGATTGATGTTTCGAGTATGAAAGTACTGATTAATACCCTTAAAGTGGATATTGATTTTGGCATCTAAAACAGTATCAGATTGCTCAAAAATTTCCACCCCGCCACACCAGGGCAGGAACTCAGGGTAGCGCGCAACGTCGGTGACTAAGCCATACATGCGGTCGGCCGATTGGCCAATTAAAACGGTCTTGTAGACGTCTGCCATAATCGATCTTGAGAAGCTAAATAAATATGAGTATCGTCGATAACAAAAAAGCCTTCTTCGA
>NZ_NCFJ01000132.1:0-5764 GCF_002281105.1 Polynucleobacter sp. 35-46-11 | reverse complement strand
GTTCAAATGGGCTGATCATGCCTTGCTCGCCCATGCGGCGGATCCAGTGGTCAGATTTAATAGTCATGGCCGAATTGTAAAACCATCGCAGGCCATATGCCCACGAATTTATGCGGCAACAGGCGGGGAAGTAAAAATCACCCTCTCAGGGGCATTGAAGATCTCAAAATGCTTACCGGAACAGCGAGATAGCAAGGTGAGATTAGTCTTGCGGGCAAGCTCCAAGCCCATTAAGGTCATGCCAGAGCGCGTCATTAAGAATGGGATGCCCATCTGAGCGCCTTTAATGACCATCTCCGAGGTAAGACGCCCCGTAGTAAAGAAGATCAAGTCTTTGCCAGGTTTATCGGCGAGCCACATCAGGCCAGAGATAGAGTCTACAGCGTTGTGGCGCCCAACATCCTCAATGAAATGCAGTAAATGGACGCTGTCATTACCTTCCCGCTCAAATACTGCGCAGGCATGGACGGAGCCAGACTTCTTATAAATGGTGTCGTGTATCCGAATACTATCGATCAGGGCCACTATTGCCTCTTGGGTTAACTGAGGGCCATCCGGCAATCTAATCTCCGCCATCTCCTCAATCAGACCACCAAACATCGTGCCTTGCCCACAACCCGTAGTCACCACGCGCTTACTGGTGAGGGCATCGATGTCCACCGTGCTGCGATGAGTCTTGACTGCTGCTGAATCCGTCTCCCAGTCCACCTGAATACTGGCAATATCGTCTGGTGACTCCACTAGGCGCTGATTGCGTAAATAGCCCAGAACCAGAGCCTCTGGAGCGCTTCCCAAAGTCATCAAGGTGACCACTTCCCGTTTGTCCAGATAAATGGTTAAAGGACGCTCCCCAGGAATATGGGTGGTCTTGATACGCCCCGCCTCATCCATGATCTGCACCTCGTGCACCAAGGGCACGGAAGCATGAGACATCTGAATGTTGTGGGACAAAGCCATAAAACGCCTCTTAAATAGGTTCAAATCGGCATTAACTTTAACCGCAGACTAAAATTACTGCTGAAGTGAAGGCTCAAGCCCCATAATCCTGTATTCCCATTTGTTGAATTTATTTCTATTTAAGTACGCATGAGTAGCCCCAAACGTCGCCTGCTAATTACCTCCGCCTTGCCTTACGCCAATGGCCAGATTCATATTGGGCATTTAGTGGAGTATGTCCAGACTGATATTTGGGTACGCTTCCAGAGAATGCGTGGTCATGAAGTTCACTATGTTGGAGCTGATGACACCCACGGCACGCCGATCATGTTGCGCGCTGAAAAAGAAGGTCTTACCCCGAAAGAGCTCATTGCCAATGTTTGGAAAGAGCACAAGCGCGACTTTGATGATTTCTTAATCTCGTTTGATAACTACTACACCACCGATAGTCCCGAGAATGAAAAGCTGTCTCAAAGCATCTATCTCAAGTTACGCGATGCCGGCTTAATTGAAATGCGCTCGATCGAGCAAGCCTACGATCCAGTTAAAGAGATGTTCTTGCCAGATCGATTCATCAAAGGCGAGTGCCCTAAATGTGGTGCCAAGGATCAGTATGGTGACTCTTGCGAAAAGTGTGGGGCGACGTATTCCCCAACTGATTTGAAAAACCCATTCTCAGTTGTGAGTGGTGCAACGCCCATTAAAAAAGTTTCTGATCATTACTTCTTTAAGCTATCCGATCCTCGTTGCGAAACTTTCTTGCGCGAGTGGACTCAAGTCAAAACTCCACTTCAACCTGAAGCTCGTAACAAGATGAAAGAATGGGTTGGACAGCCTGGAGATAGCAAGCTCGGTGACTGGGATATCTCCCGTGATGCTCCCTACTTTGGCTTTGAAATCCCGGATGCACCTGGCAAGTATTTCTATGTATGGCTTGATGCTCCGATTGGCTACTACGCCAGCTTCCTCAACTACTGCCAGAGCAAGGGCCTGGACTTTGAGGAGTGGGTCAGACCCGATACGACGACCGAGCAGTACCACTTCATCGGCAAAGATATTCTGTATTTCCATACCCTTTTTTGGCCAGCAACCCTTCACTTTGCAGGCTACCGCACACCTACCAATGTATTTGCCCACGGCTTCCTCACGGTTGATGGCGAGAAGATGAGCAAGTCACGCGGTACTTTAATTTCCGCGCATAGCGTGATTGAATCCGGTTTTAATCCAGAATGGTTCCGCTATTACTTTGCAACCAAACTGAATAACAGCATGGAAGATTTAGATTTAAATCTTCAAGACTTTGTTGCGCGAGTAAATAGTGATCTATTGGGTAAATACATCAACATTGCAAGTCGTAGCGCGGGTTTCTTGGTGAAGCGTTTTGGTGGAGTGGTTTCTGATGCGGCAATGGTCAATGCACTACTTGCTGATATTGGATCGGCCAGTGAAAAAATTGCTGAGCTCTATGAAGCTCGTGAATACGCAAAAGCATTGCGTACCATCATGGAGCTGGCAGATAAGGTCAATGCCTTCGTGGATGAAAATAAACCCTGGGAAATCGCCAAGGATCCAGAGCGTGAAGCCGACTTACAACGAGTTTGCAGCATTACCTTAGAGGCATTCCGTTTGTTGAGTCTATATCTCAAGCCAGTTTTACCTCAAGTCACAGCCGGGGTTGAGGACTTCCTCTCAGTTCCAGCTATGAGCTGGAATGACGTTAAAACACCGCTCTCCAGCCAAAATCCGATCAAACCCTATAAACACCTCATGACGCGCGTTGAAGCCCCTCAAATTGAGGCTTTATTGGCAGCAAACTTGTAAAAATGACCCTGATTAGCCTAATTTCTAGGAATTAGGCAAAAAGTCGGCAGGTTTGTAAGAAAAATCGTTAATAATGATGGGCTAGGCAGCCATTTGCTGCGCAGTAATTTTTGCAAGTTATTGAATTAATTGAGAATTTTAGGAAATATGATGGCTAGGTATACATCCGAATTCACCCAGTTCTTAAATGAACTCAAATCCGAGAAGCCAGAGCTCGAAGCAGGTCAGCAAGCCGGTCGCGCCCTCCTCTGGGATAAAGAGCCTTTGACTACCGAAGATCAACGTCGCGCCAAGGAAGCCAAATTAAAGCAACGCGCTTACGTGTACTCGAATGACTGAGTTAGGGGCTGAGCCAGGCGCTCAATCCGAGTTATTAGATAGCACCCCATCGGTCACCGATGGAATGTCGTCGGCATTCGCCAAACTCTATGGTGAGCCCTTATTTAAGCTCCCAACAGATCTTTATATTCCACCTGATGCACTAGAGGTTTTTCTAGAGGCATTTGAAGGCCCACTGGATCTTTTACTTTACTTGATTCGTAAACAGAATTTCAACGTCCTTGATATTCCGATGGCGCAAGTAACTCAACAGTATCTAAGCTACATTGATCAAATCCGCCATCACAATTTAGAGCTTGCCGCTGAATATCTACTGATGGCAGCTATGTTGATTGAGATTAAATCTCGCATGTTATTGCCGATGAAAAAGGCGGACAGCGATGAAGAGGTGGAAGATCCACGAGCTGAACTGGTTCGTCGCCTCTTAGAGTACGAGCGCATGAAATTAGCAGCACAAGAGCTCGATCAAATTCCACAGCAAGGGCGTGATTTTCAAATCGCTCATGGCTATGTTGATACCACCGTTGCAGTTACATGGCCTGACGTCAATCAGGATGATCTACAAATGGCTTGGCGTGATGTGCTTCATCGCGCCAAACTGAATCAACATCACACCATTACCCGCGAAGAACTATCCGTCCGGGACTTCATGACACGTATTTTGCGTCGCTTGCAGAACACGCGCTTTGTAGAATTCGGTGAGTTATTTGAAGAGGCCATTAAATCTGGCAAAGGTATTCCGGTAGTGATCGTGAACTTCATTGCAATGCTAGAGCTCTCACGCGAAGCCTTAGTTGAGATCACCCAAGCAGAACCATACGCTCCAATCTACGTTCGTCTCGCCTATACCCCTGTTGCATGAAAATCATTAGTGACATACAGGAGTTGCGGGACCATTTGCGTGGACAAAATCGTGCTTCCTTTGTGCCAACCATGGGCAACCTCCATGAGGGTCACCTATCACTCATGCGACTTGCTAGACAACATGGTGACCCGGTAGTAGCCAGCATCTTTGTTAACCGCCTACAGTTTGGCCCAAATGAAGATTTTGATAGCTACCCTCGCACCATGCAGGCAGATATCGATAAGCTTGAGAAAGAAGGTGTGTACATCTTGTTTGCACCAACTGAGCGTGACTTGTACCCACAGCCCCAAGAGTACCGCGTTGATCCGCCACAGCAGCTAGGCGACATCCTTGAGGGCGAGTTTCGTCCTGGTTTCTTTAAAGGGGTTTGTACTGTAGTACTCAAGCTACTGTCTTGCGTCCAACCCAAGGTCGCTGTATTTGGAAAAAAAGATTACCAACAACTAATGATCATTCGTCAGATGGCAAAGCAGTTTGCCCTCCCAGTTGAAATCATTCCCGGTGAAACCATTCGTGCCGAAGATGGTCTTGCCCTATCCTCTCGTAATGGCTACCTCTCGGTTGAGGAACGTGCAGAAGCACCTGAACTACAGAAAGCCTTGCAAGAAGTTCGTGCACGCGTCCTCAATTTGAGTCAGCGCAATACGCACTCACTGGTCGAGATTGAAAAAATTGCGGTAGATCTTCTAACAGGCCGCGGCTGGCAACCAGACTACATTGCTATTCGCCAGCAAAGTGATTTAGCACCAGCTTCTAATGAAAGTCTGCAGGCTGGCGAGCCATTAGTCATTCTGACAGCTGCCAAGCTTGGTAAAACCCGCTTAATAGATAACCTAGAGGTTTAATTAGTCTAAATAGGCCCTAAGTCATATTGACTTTGGAGTGCTGCTCAGCATCTGGTGTTGGCCTCTCACCAGCAACATAGGCCTTGGCAGCGGCATAAACGTATTTCAATCCCTGAACGCCCGCGTTATCCCAAAACTCCCCTTCGCTTGGACTAAATTTCAGCAATGCGATGTTCGGATCAGTTTTCCCAAGCGGAAACCAAACTTTCCAAATTTCTTTCCATAATGACTCAATTAATGCGCGATCATCATCTACAGCCAACTCGCCACTGACCGTAGCAAACTGTCTAGCACTTTGAAAAGCGAGCAAAGCATGCGGGTTAGCATGAATCTCTTGAACTTTAATTGAATTCATATCAGTTAAGAGGTAGACCGTCATACTTTCGTCAAGTCGCGCTATTGCCATAGGTCTTGCATGAACTCCATAAGAGCTATGGGTTACCAGCATAGCCTCATCAAATTCCTTGACCACATCATATAAATTATTTTCTTTGATCTTGTCCATTGAAGCCAACCCCTTAATATTGATAGTAGAAAATTTAATCCGCCTATCAATCTAAAGAATCGACTAGAAAAAACAGTGCGCTAACCAACATAGTAATTAAACACTGCCTTATGTCGGAATAAGTACAGAGATCTAAAACTTCAAGTGGTAATCTGATTTATCTTGTCTGAAGAATCAGCCAAGCGCAGTACTGTATTTATTTTTAGTTTTTCAAGACCCCGAAGATCAGAATGGTCAAGCAGACATTAGAGGATGCGATAAGTGAGTAGTTTTTCTGCTTTCCTACTTACAGTCAACAATCGCCAAATCTTCATTCCCTATAGGGAGCCTATAGGGCCGGGAGTTCATTAATACGTATGGAAAATAAGAAAGCTAGAGTACGAAGAACTGACCCACTTCCAAGTTCAACTCTTTAGCTAATTCGGCCCCAGTCACTTTTCCTGCGGCACCTTT
>NZ_NCFJ01000131.1:0-5772 GCF_002281105.1 Polynucleobacter sp. 35-46-11 | reverse complement strand
TGCTGCAGGACAGTTTTGATGACGCAATTACAGTTGGGTCGTTTCAGTGTGATGACTATGAATGTGCATAAGGGGCTATCACCCTTGCACAGGAAGTCGACTATCTACGAGCTACGCCAAAAAATGCGTAGCCATCATCCCGATTTGCTTTTTCTGCAAGAGCTCCAGCAGGAGCATCGTGGTCGACTCAGAAGATTTGGTCAATGGCCTTTAACAGAGCTCACCCATTTTTTATCCGAAGACTTTTGGCATGATTGGCATTACGGTAAAAACGTCGAATATCCAGATGGGCATCATGGCAATGCAATTCTTTCTAAAGGGCAATTGCATAAGGGTGAGAACTACGATATCTCCGCTTATCGATTTGAGAGACGTGGTTTGTTACACAGCGTAACTCATTTAGAGGGTGTGGCCACGCCGATCCATTGTTTTTGTGTACACCTGGCCTTATTCGAACGCGGACGAGAGCGCCAGTTAAATGAAATCATTCGTTACATTGATTCACTGGCAAATGGCGGCCCAACTATTGTGGCTGGTGACTTTAACGATTGGCGTAACCGCGTGAGTGCACCGATGCAAGCTGCCGGTTTTAATGAAGTATTTGAGGTGCTTACTGGCGCCCCTGCAAAAACCTTTCCTAGTGTGAAGCCTATGCTAGCGATGGATCGAATTTATGTACGGGGCTTAAAAATCCATTCTGCGGAAGTGATGCATGAATGGTTGAAACTATCCGATCACTTAGGCATTGCAGCAGAACTTGAGATCATATGAACATCATTAATTTTTTACTAGGATCCCTTTTTGGCGAATCCTTTATTTGGGTCCCAATAGCACACATCATCATTGTGGTTCTGTTTGGATTTAGATTAATCTCAGTGAGAAGACCGGTTGGTGTTGTACTGGCCTGGTTTCTGATTGTGGTTCTATTTCCCTTAATTGGTATTAGCTTATATATCCTCATTGGTGAGCGTCCCGTTGGTCGAAAACTCACTCGAAAAATTATTCGTATGGATAAAGAGTACGCTGCCATCACCGAAGCGATGCGTAAGCGCTATCAGGCTGATAAACAACTACTACCAACTGAAGGCAGGGCGTTGAGTCTCTTGGCAGAAGCTAAAAATGGTTCGCCAGTGATTGCTGGTAACCAAATTGAACTCTTTACAAATTCTCTGGAAATCTTGCAGTACTTTATTGACGAGATTAATCAGGCTAAGAAAACATTGCATTTGGAATTCTATATATGGGCTCTAGGCGGCGATGCAGATCGTGTCGGCGAGGCGTTAATCGCTGCAGCTAAGCGCGGTGTGACTTGTAAAGTGCTATTGGATTCTTTGGGTAGTAAAGACTGGTTTAAGTCGACTTGGCCTAAGCGCTTCAGAAATGCTGGTATTCAAGTAACTGAGGCCTTACCGATTCAGGTTGGTCGCTTTCAATTTCGGCGTGCTGATTTAAGACTGCATCGCAAGATATTTGTGATCGATAACACCATTGTTTGGACTGGCAGTATGAATATGGTGGATCCGCGCACATTCAAGCAGGACTCGGGCGTAGGTGAGTGGGTAGATGCGATGGTCAGAATTGAAGGCCCTGTAGCATCTCAGTTTGAGCTGACATTCTCGTTTGACTGGAGTGTTGATAATTCCAAGATTAAGCACTTTAGCAATGTAGTGCCAGCTGCCAGCCCACTAGAAGGGAAGGTATTGGCTCAAGAGTTTTCTTCTGGACCGGTATACCGTGACGATATCTTGTACCAGGTATTGCTCTCAGCCATCATGGATGCACGTGAAGAGCTCACCATTACCACGCCTTACTTTGGTCCTGACGATGGTTTGATTCAGGCGCTGATGGCAGCAGCTGGTCGTGGTGTGAAAGTGACTCTGATTGTTCCTAAATTAAATGATTCCACATTGGTCGCTTGGAGCAGTCGTAGCTTCTATTCTGATCTCATGAGTGCTGGTGTGAATATCGCTGAGTTCCATGGCGGTCTATTGCATACGAAGAGCCTGTTAATAGACAAGCGAGTTGCTATTTTTGGCTCAGTGAACTTTGATCAGCGTAGCTTGCGTCTCAATTTTGAAATTAGTTTAATCGTCTATAACGATGAGTTTTGCGCAAAGCTCGAAACCTTGATCGAGTCCTACTTGGCTAAATCAGATATGGTCAATCCAGTAACTTGGGCTAAGAGACCGCATTGGCATATTCTGCTGGAGAATGCGGCTCACCTGACATCACCCTTACTTTAAATAGAGCCCTTACTCCGCATCTTTGCAATCTCATTAGCAGCAATACCAAGCTCAGTCAGAATAGCTTCTGTATGTTGACCTACTGCAGGTATCGCATCCATGCGGTAGTCAAAACTGTCATTGCTGCCCGGGGGTAGCATTGCTGGAATAGGGCCTACAGGTGATCCTACTTGCACCCAGCGATCCCTTGCTTTGAGTTGATCGTGATTCCATAAACCCTGCATATCATTGAGACGAGCATTAGCGATTTGCGCTTCATCTAGCTTTGCAATTACTTGCTGGGTAGTCAGTTTGCTAAAACAAGCATCGATAATGGAGAGGAGTTCATCTCGCTTTTCGTTGCGCTTGAAGTTTTTATCAAAGCGCCCATCTTTAGCCAGTGCTTGATTCTCAAGTACGACTTCACAGAATAAAACCCATTCACGATCATTCTGTAGGCCAAGCATGACGGTACCGCCATCACCCGCTTTAAAGGGGCCATAAGGATAAATCGTGGCATGGGATGCGCCATTGCGAGGAGGGGGCGTAGCTCCCTCATAGGCGTAATAGAGTGGGTAGCTCATCCATTCACCCAAAGACTCCAGCATAGAAACGTCAATACAAGAACCCTTACCAGTCTTACCTCTTTGAAGTAGTGCGGCCAAAATATTGGTGTAGGCATACATGCCTGCTGCAATGTCTGCAATGGAGTTACCTGCTTTACTGGGTGTCTCTGGCGTACCCGTAACTGACAAGAATCCAGCCTCACTCTGAATGAGTAAGTCATAGGCTTTCTTGTCACGATAAGGCCCATTATTTCCATAGCCTGAGATGTCGCACAAAATTAGGCCGGGATTCTCTTTTTGCAATAGTTCTGCGGTCAATCCCATACGTGCTGCGGCACCAGGGGCTAAGTTCTGCACCAGTACATCTGCTGTCTTGAGCAGCGTCTTTAGTGCTGCTAATGCAGACTCATGTTTGAGATCGAGTGTGAGGCTTTCTTTAGAGCGATTTACCCAGGTGAAATGAGATGACATGCCATTGACTCGCTCATCATAGGCGCGGGCAAAGTCTCCGGCACCTGGTCGCTCAACCTTAATGACGCGTGCACCTAAGTCAGCTAATTGGCGAGTGCAAAACGGAGCAGCAATGGCATGCTCCAAAGAAACCACAGTGATGCCGTCTAGAGGGCGAATACTCATGAAATTGCTTATCCAAACACTAAATTAATTAACAGGTCTACAGAATTAGAAAGAGCGGGGGAGTCCTAAAACATGCTCAGCGATATAGGAATAAATTAAGTTGGTCGAGATTGGTGCTACTTGGTAGAGGCGCGTCTCTCTAAATTTACGCTCAACATCGTATTCATTGGCAAAGCCAAATCCACCATGAGTTTGCAGGCAAACGTTAGCGGATTCCCAAGAGGCTTTGGCGGCTAAGTACTTAGCCATATTGGATTCGGCACCGCAGGCTTGTTTAGCATCAAATAATTCACACGCTTTAAAGCGCATTAAATTGGCGGCTTCTGTTTCGATATAAGAATCTGCGATCGGAAACTGAATCCCTTGGTTCTTGCCAATCGGGCGATCAAATACCACGCGTTCATTTGCGTAGCGACGAGCCTTATCTACAAACCAATAAGCATCTCCAATGCACTCTGCAGCAATGAGGACACGCTCCGCATTGAGGCCGTCAAGAATATATTTAAATCCTTGGCCTTCTTCACCAATTAAATTCTCGGCGGGAATTTCCAAGTTATCAAAGAAGACTTCATTCGTTTCATGGTTCACCATATTGGCAATGGGTTGAATCTCCATGCCTTTGCCAATCGCATCCTTGAGATTGACGATAAATATTGACATGCCTTCTGATTTTTTCTTTACCTCTGCAAGCGGAGTAGTGCGCGCTAAAAGAATCATTAAATCGGAATGCTGAATCCGAGAGATCCAAACCTTCTGACCATTCACTACATACTTGTCACCCTTTTTAACGGCGGTAGTTTTGAGTTTGGTGGTATCGGTGCCTGTAGTCGGCTCCGTTACAGCCATGCTTTGGAGGCGTAATTCTCCGGTAGCAATCTTAGGGAGGTAGAGCTTCTTTTGAGCATCTGAGCCATGGCGTAGTAAGGTACCCATGTTGTACATCTGGCCATGACATGAGCCCGCATTACCGCCTGATAAATTAATTTCTTCCATGATGACGGAGGCTTCTGCCAAACCTAAGCCGGAGCCACCATATTCTTCCGGAATTAATGCTGCTAACCAACCAGCTTGTGCCATGGCGTCTACAAATGCTTCGGGGTAGGCGCGTTCATGATCTACTTTTTGCCAGTATGCGGAGTCAAAACTGCCGCAAAGGTCGCGCAAGGCTTCACGCATGTCTTGATATTGATCTGGCTTAGGAATGGGGTGGTTCATTTAGCTATCTATAAAAATTTAAGAATTGATGAAATATGAGAATTCCCATAGTTTAAGCAAGAATTCAAGATTGTGGGCGATCCAAAATCTTGCCTTTGTCTACTTGATTATTGAGTGTGATGGGGCTTGGGGCATACTTGGGGCATGACCAAATCCTTGATTTCCATCCGACTCGGAGCACTTGCCTAATGGAGCAAATGCTAGGTCAGTTCTTTGATTTCTTTGGCATGCCATCAGTTGGTTTGCCAGCGGTATTTATTAGTGCCTTTATTTCTGCAACTTTATTGCCTGTAGGTTCTGAGCCCATCTTGTTTGGGTATGTTTCGGTTAATCCGCACTTATATTGGGCTGCCATTATTGTTGCCACAATTGGTAACACTCTGGGGGGTATGCTGGATTGGTGGCTTGGGTTATTGAGTCGAAATAGCTTTGAGTCCTTGAAGGGCCCTTCTAACAACCGAATGCAACGCTGGTTGGAAGACCGGGGCCCTAAGATGCTCCTGCTGTCTTGGCTGCCAGGGTTTGGTGACCCCCTTTGTTTAGCCGCCGGGTGGCTTAGATTGCCTTGGTTACCCTGTTTAATCTATATGTGTATCGGCAAGCTGCTGCGTTATCTCACGATGACTTGGCTTTTAACTTTGGTACCTACCAGCTTTTGGCACCAATTGGGGCATTGGGTTCGAATCATCTAAGAGGCTGCAAAAGCATTAAACAGCGCAATACTTTTGTTGAACCTCGTCGTTATTAAGGAGATTCTGAGCGGTGTCATGGAAAACAATTTCACCTTGATCAAGAATATAGGCTCGGTCAGAAATCTTGAGTGCTTGTTGAACATTTTGCTCAACCAATAGAATGGTTAAACCCTGTTGTTTGAGTTTGGCAAACAGCTCAAACATTTCCTCTACCAAGACTGGCATGATTCCCTCTGATGGCTCATCTAGCAGTATTACTTTAGGCTTAGCAATCATCGCTCGTGCGATTGCTAGCATTTGCTGCTCGCCACCCGACATCGATGTTCCATCTTGATGCAATCTCTCCTTAAGACGTGGAAAGGTTTCAGCGATTTCATCGACCAAGGCACTCATATCTCCTCGGCTTTTCTTGGCAATAACGCCCAACTCTAAATTTTCTTT
>NZ_NCFJ01000764.1:0-1765 GCF_002281105.1 Polynucleobacter sp. 35-46-11 | reverse complement strand
CTCATTTTATTTACTATCATTTTTGTAGAAATCGGCCTTTTGCCTTTGTTTTTTCTGCCAGGTGATCCACTTATTTTTATCACCGGCTCTTTTTGCAAAATTGGTGCATTAAACCTGCCGGGCATGATGCTAACGCTGATGATTGCCAGTTTTTTGGGTAACTTTGTCAGCTATAAAATTGGCGCTGCGATTGGCGACAAAATTGATACTAAGCAATATGGCTGGGTGAATAGAAAAGCGCTAGAGCGCACACGCAGTTTTTATAGAAAATATGGCAGAACCACTTTATTCATTTCACCATTTATTGCCGTAGTGCGCACATTCGCACCGTTTCTTGCTGGCGTTAGTAAAATGCCGTTTGGTCAATATATGTTTTCTGCCAATACTGGCACTACCATCTGGATTGTAAGCCTGATGCTCGCAGGCTACTTTTTTGGTGAAATTCCGTTTGTGCGCCAACACATGGCTACCATCGTATTATCCGGCTTGGCGATTGGCCTAAGTTGCATTGTCATAGGTGCAATGTTCTCTAAAAAATAAATGCTAGTTACACCTACATTGAGGCACAAAAATTAAGGTGCCGGATTCATCATTGTTAAGTGTAACTGCTCAATTTCTGCCAACACCTCTGCTGATAAATGCACCTGCCAGGCGGCAACATTCTCTTCCAGTTGCGCCATGTTGGTGGCACCGATAATCGTGCTAGACACAAACCAGCGGTGATACACAAAACTGAGTGCCAACTGGGTTGGCGTTAAACCATGTGCTCTGGCTAGCTTGGCGTAAGCTGCACAGGCAGCAAACACACCAGGCTTTTTGTAACGTTGCGCATAACCCAAAAACATGTTCATACTTCGCAGTTAGATGTCCAAACGCCAATGGCGAATAAGCCAGCAAACTGACATTTTCCCGATACAGCACTTCCGCCATACCGAACTCCATGCCGCGGTTAATCAAGTTATAACAGTTCTGTACTGTAGCCACACGCGGTAAATTATAGGCATTGGCAATGCGCAAAAACTCCATCAAACCCCATGGCTGCTCGTTAGATAAACCCACCGCACGAATCTTGCCTTCTTGCACAAGCTCAGCCAATGTCTCGAGCTGATTGTGTATGCTCACCCATTGCTTTTGCTGCCCCGCGCCATCAAGCTCTTGCGTTGGATCAAACTGATATTGTCCGAACATCGGTACGTTGCGCTCCGGCCAGTGCAATTGATACACATCGATATAATCGGTTTGCAAACGTTTCAGTGAATCTTCAATCGCAGCACGAATATTGGCACGATCTAAATTGGGTGGGCCGCCGCGTATCCAATCCATGCCGCGTCTAGGCCCGGCCACTTTGCCGCCGAGAATAATCTGGTCGCGCGGCTGATGTTTAAGCCAGTTACCCACGATTGTTTCAGTGCGCGTGTAAGTGTCGGCTTTAGGCGGTACCGGATACATCTCTGCAGTATCAATAAAATTAATACCCTGCGCCAGCGCATAATCCAACTGCGCATGTGCCTCAGCCTGCGTGTTTTGGTCGCCATAAGTCATGGTGCCTAAACATACTTTAGAAACTTTTATTTGTGTATTGCCAAGTTGCGTATATTCCATCTAATGTAAAACCTTTGTTTCTTCTATTTTTGGTACAGGCATTATTGCCAATGTCGCCCCTAAATCCCACCCCGCCTGTTTCGCCGCTACTTGCAACATCTGACAAGTTCCCAATATCAACTCTTTGCCTAAGCTAACGTTCACGGTTACATTTTTTAAACAG
>NZ_NCFJ01000130.1:0-6443 GCF_002281105.1 Polynucleobacter sp. 35-46-11 | reverse complement strand
GGTGGACGCAGAAAATTGCCTGCGTCTTTGGGCTCCAGCTCATGGAGTCGCGCTGACCATCCTACGTGTACCCGGCATTTATGCTGCAGACCGATTGCCTATTGACCGCATACAGGCAGGAACACCCGCATTAAATTCGGCTGAGGATGCTTATTCGAACCATATACAGAGCGATGATTTGGCAAGATTGCTTTGTGCAGCCATTTACCATGGCAAACCGCAGCGCATCATTAATGCCTGTGACGGCGGTGAAACCAAGATGGGTGATTACTTTGATGAAGTGGCTGATGCCTTTGGTTTGGAGCGACCACCCAGAATGCCTGCTGAGAAATTGGAAAAAATCGTATCTCCCATGCTGTGGTCTTTTATGCGGGAGTCACGGCGTGTAACCAATACGCGACTAGTAGAATTAAAAACCCCGCTACGCTATCCCAGCGTGGCAGAGTTTCTGAAAACTATTTCCAAGAATCCTTAAGTCCGACCGTCCGATTAAATACAGGCTGACCCGGCTTGGAATCTTTTTGGTCTGCGACAAAGTAGCCATGGCGTTCAAACTGGAAGCGATCTTCTGCTTTGGCGTCTTTCATGCAAGGTTCTAAGTAGGCAATAATCGTTTGCTTAGAGCATGGGTTAATCAATAATCGTTTGCTTAGAGCTTGGGTTAATCGCATCAAGGAAATTTTTATCACCACTATCTGGATGTGGATCATTAAACAGATGGTCATAGAGACGCACTTGCGCAGGCACAGCCTCAGCTGCGCTGACCCAATGAATGTTGCCCTTGACTTTGTAATTGTTTGAGCCAGGAGTACCACTCTTACTATCAGGGAAGTGAGTCGCGTTCACTTGAATCACATTGCCATTAGCATCTACTTCAAAGCCAGTGCACTCAATCACAAATCCATGGCGCAAACGCACGCGTCCACCGGGCTGATCACCGATTGGTGGATAGAGCCTGAAGAATCCTTTAATAGGCTCCTTCATAAAGTCATCCTCTTCAATCCACAATTCTTTTGTGAAATGAAATTCACGATTACCCCATTCAGGATGCTGAGGATGGCGTGGTGCTGAACAGGGCTCACTTACAGAGGCGTCAAAGTTTTCAATCACTAGCTTGAGTGGCTTTAGAACTGCTGTAGCCCGTGGAGCCTTGCCTTCTAGATCATCCCGCAAGGCTTGATCCAGCGTATTCATATCGATCCAGCTATCCGCTTTAGAAACGCCGATTCGCTCGCAGAACAAGCGAATACTCTCTGGCGTATAGCCTCTGCGACGAATACCGACGATGGTTGGCATGCGTGGATCATCCCAGCCATCAACATGTTTTTCTTCGACCAATTGCAGCAGCTTACGTTTGCTGGTGATGGTGTAAGTTAAGTTGAGGCGGGCGAATTCATACTGATGCGGCACTGGATTTTTGAAGATCCCCAATTCTGCTAGTGAGGCAACAATCCAATCGTAGAGCGGACGATTATTTTCAAACTCCAAAGTGCAGATGGAGTGTGAGACATTTTCTAGTGCATCTGAAATGCAGTGGGTGAAATCATATAAAGGGTAGATGCACCACTTACTGCCAGTCCGGTGGTGATCGGTATGACGAATACGATAGACCACAGGATCACGCATCACAATATTAGGATGCGCCATATCAATTTTTAGACGTAGAACATGTTCGCCATCTTTGTATTTGCCATCACGCATCTCGCGAAATAAAGTCAGATTCTCATCTGGAGTGCGATCGCGATAAGGACTATTTTTTCCAGCTTGCCCAAAGTTGCCACGATTGGTATGAATGTCATCGGCACTTTGACTATCCACATAGGATTTGCCATTCTGAATCAGAATTTCTGCAAACTCATAGAGCTGATCAAAGTAATCACTCGCGTGATACAGGTGCGTGCCCCAATCAAAGCCAAGCCATTTGACTGCATCCAAAATGCTGTCCGCATACTCAACATCCTCTTTGACTGGATTAGTATCATCGAGGCGCATATTGCAACGCGCACCACCAGCTAGTTGGTTGTAATCAGCAGCTAAGCCAAAGTTGAGGCAGATACTTTTGGCGTGACCGATGTGGAGATAGCCATTAGGTTCTGGTGGAAAGCGCGTAATGATGGAGGGGATAGCTTGACCATCACGGCTGCTGCGGTTCTGATAGGCGCCACTCGCCAAATCATGGTCAATGATCTGGCGCAAAAAGTTGGAAGGCTCAGCAATGACGCTGGCAGGAACTTTGGGTGATTTGCTATCTTGGGACATGCGCCCATTGTAGAGAAAACCCTCGCCCCTAAAGAAAAAAGCCCGCAAACTACTGCGGGCTCGTTTCTGGGAAGCTTTCGAGTATTACTCCTCTACAAAAGCCTCTTCACGGGTTTTCTTAACCGCCGGGAGAGCTACGATCACCACCAAGAGAGCAGCCGCAATGAGCAGGCTGAGAGATAGTGGACGCGTAAAGAAGGTGGAGAAATCACCGCGTGACAACAACAGTGCGCGACGGAAGTTCTCTTCCATCATTGGTCCGAGCACGAAACCAAGGAGTAATGGAGCAGGTTCGCAGCCGAGCTTGAAGAAGAGGTAGCCAATTAAGCCGAAACCAGCCGTTACATAAACGTCAAATATGGAATTATTGACGGTGTAAACGCCGATACAGCAGAAGACTAGGATGGCTGGATACATCAAGCGGTATGGAATTTTCAAGAGCTTTACCCAAATACCAATGAGAGGCAAGTTCAAGAGAATCAACATCACGTTACCAATCCACATGGATGCAATCAGACCCCAGAACAGGGCTGGGTTGCTAGTCATCACTTGTGGACCAGGTTGAATGTTATGAATAGTCATCGCACCAACCATCAGAGCCATCACTGCATTTGGTGGAATACCCAAAGTGAGCAATGGAATGAAAGAGGTTTGAGCTGCAGCATTATTAGCTGCTTCTGGACCAGCTACACCTTCAATAGCGCCCTTACCGAATTCGTGGGTGTATTTTGAGGATTTCTTCTCAACTGAATAAGCGCCAAAGGCAGCCAGAGCTGCACCACCGCCTGGCAAAATTCCTAAAATTGACCCTATGGTAGTGCCGCGCAGAATAGATGGCACCATGCGCTTGAGATCATTTTTGGTGGGAATCATGGAGGTAACTTTATTGAGGAAGCCCTCTTCGTCACCTTTTTTCTCTAAATTACCCATGATTTCAGCAAAGCCAAATACACCCATAGCCACGCTGACAAAGCCAATACCGTCGCTTAGTTGTGGAATGTCAAAGGAGTAGCGAGCAACCCCAGAGTTCACGTCCGTGCCGATCAAGCCCATCAATAAACCAAGGATGATCATGCCAATGGCTTTGATCAAGGAGCCTGAAGCCAGAACAACCGCGCCAATTAATCCCAAAACCATTAGTGAGAAGTATTCAGCGGGACCAAACTTAAAGGCCAACTCAGAGAGAGGGGCGGCAAAAGCGGCTAAAACTAAAGTAGCTACGCAGCCAGCAAAGAATGAACCCATACCCGCTGTAAATAAAGCGACACCACCGCGGCCATTTTTAGCCATTTGGTAGCCGTCAATTGCGGTCACCACCGAGGACGTTTCCCCTGGAATGTTGAGCAAAATCGCAGTAGTAGATCCTCCGTACTGTGAGCCGTAATAAATACCGGCTAACATAATCAAGGCTGCAATTGGAGGCAGTGCATAGGTTGCTGGGAGCAACATAGCAATAGTGGCTACAGGACCTAGGCCTGGGAGTACGCCAATTAGCGTGCCCAATAGGCAGCCAATAAAGCAATACATTAAATTTTGCAGGGTGAACGCGGTATCAAAGCCGAGAGCGAGATTATTAAATAATTCCATTTTTCTGGTTCCCGGTGATTATTCGAAAAAGAACGGTAAAACTGGGAACGTGAGCTTAAGGCCAACGATAAACACCAGATAAGTAAACACCATCAGCACAATGGAATTTAGGGTAGCTGCTTTCCAGCTAAATTCCTTACTTGCCGTTGAAGATGCAAAAACAAGGCCAAAAATAGCCACCAGAACTCCCATAGTTGGCAGCAAAATGCCAAAAAGACAAATTGATCCAGTAATAATGCCTATCACTCGCCAGTTGAATTGAGGGATTTGATCGATGGCTGCGCTAGCTCTCAATGAGGTAACAAGTACGAGTAAGCCCAGTAAAAACATGAGTATTCCGAGGGCCAGCGGGAAGTATCCAGGACCCATTTTGGCCGCAGTGCCCAAAGAATAGGTGGTGGCAATACCTGCAAAGAAAATGCCGATAACCATATACATGATTCCGGCGCCAAAATCCCTTTGATTGCGAATTTTCAACTTGAGCTCCTTATATCGACTTAAAGGTCGATCTATTTATTAATGTTATGGGATTGTAAGGCAGGATTGAGGGGGTTTGCCTAGGGTTTGCCCCCGACTAGTGCCAATGCGATAATTATTAGCATGAAAGTCTCCCAAATTCGCCAGGCCTACCTGGACTACTTCGCCAAAAAAGGCCATCAAATTGTCCCCTCCAGTCCGGTAGTGCCAGGGGATGACCCAACTCTGCTATTCACGAATGCGGGGATGAATCAGTTTAAGGATGTCTTTTTGGGTTTTGATAAGCGTCCTTATAACCGCGCAACCACTGCTCAAAAATGTATCCGTGCGGGTGGCAAGCACAATGACTTGGATAACGTTGGCTACACAGCCCGTCATCACACCTTTTTTGAAATGCTGGGTAACTTCTCTTTTGGAGATTACTTTAAGAAGGATGCAATTCAATTTGCCTGGGAATTGCTCACTGAAGTTTTTAAACTTCCCGCAGAAAAGCTACTCGTGACTGTTTACGCGGAAGATGACGAGGCTTATGAGATTTGGAACAAGCAAATTGGTGTGCCAGCTGAGCGCATTATTCGCATCGGCGATAACAAGGGGGCACGTTACGCTTCAGATAATTTCTGGATGATGGGCGACACCGGACCATGTGGACCTTGCACTGAAATCTTCTATGACCACGGCCCACACATTGCTGGCGGGCCTCCAGGAAGTCCTGATGAGGATGGTGATCGCTATATTGAGATCTGGAATAACGTGTTCATGCAGTTCAACCGCGACGAAGCGGGCAACATGCATCTCTTGCCTAAGCCTAGTGTTGATACTGGCATGGGCTTGGAGCGTATCGCTGCAGTATTGCAGCAAGTGCATTCCAATTATGAGATTGATCTCTTTGTGAATTTGCTCAAGGCTGCTAAAGAAGCGGTTGATGCAGCTGGTGGCGCGAACTGCGATATTGACAGTCCTTCACTTAAGGTGATTGCAGACCATATTCGTGCATGTAGCTTTATTGTGGTGGATGGTGTGATCCCAGGTAATGCTGGGCGCGGCTATGTCCTGCGCCGTATTACGCGCCGTGCAATTCGTCATGGTTATAAGTTGGGTGCGCGCAAACCGTTTTTCTATCAACTTGTTCCTGCCCTCGTAAAAGAGATGGGCCTTTCATATCCAGAGTTACAAGCTGCCAAGGACAAAGTAAGTGAAGTGATTAAGCAGGAAGAAGAGCGCTTCTTTCAGACAATCGCTAACGGTATGGAGATTCTGGAGAGCGCGCTTGTTGGTGGTGCTAAGACAGTGGATGGCGAAACTGCTTTCCGTTTGCACGATACATTTGGCTTCCCATTAGATTTGACTGCCGATGTGTGTCGTGAGCGCGGTGTTTCGGTTGATGCGGAAGGCTTTGAGTTGGCGATGCAAAAGCAGCGCGATCAAGCAAGAGCGGCTGGCAAGTTCAAAGTGGCCCAAGGTTTGGAGTACTCCGGCAAACCAACTCAGTTTCATGGCTATGACACCCTGAAACATGAGGGCGCCAAAGTAACGGCACTCTACGTTGATGGCTCGGCCGTGCAGTCTGTTAAAGCTGGCGATACTGCAGTAATCGTTTTAGATCACACCCCTTTCTATGCTGAATCTGGTGGACAGGTTGGAGATCAGGGTGAGCTACGTAATGAGGCAGTACGTTTTGCAGTTGAAGATACTTTCAAGATTCAGGCTGATGTGTTTGGTCATCAAGGTGAAGTGCAAGAGGGCGAGCTCAAGGTGGGCGATTCAATCAACGCCTTGGTAGATGTCCAGCAAAGAACTGAAACGATGCGTAACCACAGTGCTACGCATATTTTGCATAAAGCATTGCGTGAGGTCTTAGGTGATCATGTGCAGCAAAAGGGTTCTTTGGTCGATGCTAGTAAAACTCGTTTTGACTTTACTCATAACGCACCCATTACTGCAGCAGAAATTCGTCGGGTAGAAGATATCGTGAATGCTGAGATCTTGGCTAATACCGCAACTTCCGGAAAAGTGATGTCTTTGGATGATGCGCAGAAAACTGGTGCCATGATGCTCTTTGGTGAGAAGTATGGTGACGAAGTTCGCGTTCTAGAAATTGGTAGTTCTAAAGAGCTCTG
>NZ_NCFJ01000129.1:0-5815 GCF_002281105.1 Polynucleobacter sp. 35-46-11 | reverse complement strand
AGTTGGAGCTTGATTCTTCGGCGTTTGAGCCGGGGTTTGGTGCATTTGTTGGCATAGTGAGAAAATTATAGGGTGCAAGAGCCTATAAACCAACAAAAACCCAAAGCAAGCCCTGCGACTGTGCCTGCTTCCAACACCTCCCGACGTCTGGAAATTCGCTTTCCGGAGGAGTTGCCAGTATCTGGTCAGCGTCAAATCATTAAGGATGCTTTGAGCTCTCATCAAGTGGTGATTGTCTGTGGTGAGACTGGTTCAGGCAAAACAACCCAATTACCGAAGATCTGTCTAGACCTAGGTAGGGGCACCATCAACGGCGGGCGCCTCATTGGACATACACAGCCTCGCCGTATTGCTGCAACAGCCACAGCGAAGCGTATAGCCCAAGAGCTGGGTACCCCAATCGGTCAAGACGTTGGCTATCAAGTTCGTTTTGCCGATAAGACTAGTCAGGGCGCCTCAATTAAGTTGATGACTGATGGAATCTTGCTTGCTGAGACTCAGAGGGATCCTCAACTTCGTGCCTATGACACACTCATCATTGATGAGGCTCATGAGCGCAGCCTCAATATCGACTTTCTACTGGGCTACCTTCGCCAGCTGCTACCGAAGCGCCCAGATCTCAAGTTGATCATCACCTCAGCCACGATCGATGCCAAGCGTTTTTCAGATCATTTCGCCTTAAATGGCAAGTCAGCTCCGGTGATTGAGGTCAGTGGAAGACTCTTCCCTGTAGAACAGCGTTATGAAGCTTTGGAGCCAGATGCCAAGCCAGACGGCAAGAAGGAGTCTAAAGAGGCTAAGGAGATTCCAGATGCAGTGGCGGAGGCGATTGCTAATGTCTGGCGAGAGGGCACCTCAGGTGCAGGCGATGTTTTGGTTTTCTTGCCTGGGGAGCGAGAGATTCGGGATTGCGCTGAAGCGCTACGCAAAGATCATGTCCTGCAGCAACGCTTTCATCCGGAGATATTAAGTCTGTTTGCGCGCCAGTCGGTTGCAGAGCAAGAGCGTGTATTTAACCCTGGCAATGGTCGACGCATCATTCTCACTACCAACGTTGCCGAGACCTCATTAACAGTTCCCAATATTCGTTATGTAGTGGATAGCGGCCTGGCGCGGGTGAAGCGCTATTCCTATCGCAATAAAGTCGAGCAGTTGCAAATTGAGCCAATATCTCAGGCGGCAGCCAATCAAAGGGCAGGTCGCTGCGGTCGTGTATCTGACGGTATTTGTATTCGTCTATATAGCGAGCAAGATTATTTAAGCCGGCCCAAATTTACTGATCCAGAAATTCTCCGTAGTTCACTGGCGGCAGTGTTGCTGCGCATGAGTTCTTTGCGCTTACCCCGTATTCAAGAATTCCCATTTATTGATAAGCCCCTAGGTCGAGCTATTGCAGATGGTGTGCAGTTGCTAGATGAGTTGGGTGCCATCGTCTATGACGAGAGTTCTAGGAGTGATGACAAAGACATTAACAATAGTTTCAAGCTAACGCCTATAGGCAAGCAGTTAGCAGATCTTCCCTTGGATCCTCGTATCGGTCGTATGCTCTTAGCAGCTAAAGAGCAAAACGCACTACGTGAAGTCACCATCATTGCTTCTGCTTTAGCTACCCAAGACCCGCGCGATCGACCAATGGATCAGGCTACTGCTGCCGATCAAGCTCACCTACAGTTTGCAGATGAGCGATCAGAGTTTCTAAGCTTTGTAAAGCTATGGGATTGGTATCAGGATGCGCTGAAGCACAAACACAGTAATCGCCAATTAGAAAATCTGTGCCGCAGTAAATTCTTATCGCCTAGGCGATTGCGAGAATGGCGTGATGTACATGGGCAGTTACATACCATGCTTGGTGAAAAGGGTTGGAAAGAGAATCCCTCGGCCGCTACCTATGAACAGGTACATCTGTCTTTATTAACTGGCTTATTAGGTTACGTTGCCAAAAAAGAAGAGGATGAAAAATCTCAAGAGCGCGGTAGCAAGACCGGTGGTTACATTGGTGCTCGTGGTATTCGTCCCTTTATCTGGCCGGGTTCAACCATTGGTAAAAAGGCCGGTGCTTGGATATTAGCTGGTGAGCTCCAAGAAACCAATCGTATGTATGCCCGCACAATTGCCAAAATTGAGCCTCAGTGGGTTGAGAAGGTTGCTGCCCATCGCCTTATCAAATCTCTAAGTGAGCCTTTTTGGGATAGTCGTCAAGGTGAGGTCATGGCCTTTGAGCGTGGCACATTGTATGGACTCCCCATTTATCATGGGCGTCGAGTTCGCTATGAATCACATAATCTTGAGGATGCACGTTCAATATTTATTACGCAGGCCTTAGTCCAGGAAGAGATGTTCGGACGTATGGATACTCCAGCATTAATGAGAGAGACCGAGGCTGATGCTAAAAAGAAATATCCTGGAAGTTTTGAATTCTTCTGGCATAACCGCAGATTAATTAAAGAGATCGAGGCTCTAGAGCATCGTTCACGTCGCCCCGATGTTTTGGTGGATGATGACCTCCTGTTTGCTTTTTATGATTCACGCATTCCAAAAGATGTCCTCAGTAGAGAGGGTATGAATGCCTGGCTAAAAAAAGCATCTAGAGCGGGGGGTGACAATCAAGAGTCGCCCGATACTCTCTTGCGTTTAGCTAAGGCTGATTTAATGCGCCATGAAGCTGCCGGAATTACGGTAGATCGCTATCCTAAAAAGATGCTTGTTGGTGGCACTGAATTGAGCTTAACTTATCACTTTGAGCCTGGCAGTCCTAAGGATGGAGTCACTCTAGTTGTTCCATTGACTCTGTTAAATCAGGTAGATGGTCGTCGTTGCGAATGGCTAGTGCCAGGTATGTGCGAAGAAAAAATTCACCTGCTCCTAAAATCACTTCCCCAGAAGTTACGTCGTCACTGTATTCCGCTGCCGGAATATGCAAAGTCTTTCTTAGACCGCATGCTCGCAGAAAAACAGTTTGGTGTGGGTGACTTTTTAGATAGCCTCATTACGGATATTCGCAAAGAACGCGGTTTAGAAATTAAGCGTACAGACTTCAGACCCGAATCGCTGCCTTTGCACTCCTCGATGAACTTCCGTCTGGTGGACGAGCATGGTCGACAACTTGAGTTGGAGCGTAATTTAACTCGATTGCGTGCTGAGTACGGTGAAACTGCTCGAACTGCATTCCAGGCGATTGCCCAGCAAGCAGTTCAAGAGGAGCTGGTTTCTGATGTGTCAGTCAGCACTCCAAATGCAAGTGCAAAAACAAACCAAGCCACAACTACTGCTGCAGTAAAAAAAGTAGAGCAGAGCGGTTATCGAACTTGGGACTTTGGTGAGCTGCCTGAAACGCTGGAGATTCAAAAAGGTAATCGCACTTTATTCGGTTACCCAGCCTTAGTGGATCGTGCTGAGTCATGTGATCTTGAGGTATTTGACGATTTACTAGAAGCTAGGAAATATCATTGGCAAGGCCTTCGTAGACTATTTGCTTTGTCAAATAAGGACACGCTTAAGGCACTGCAGAAGCAGTTACCTGGAATGCGTGAGATTGGCCTACTATTTATCAATGTAGGTTCAGTGGATGATTTGATTGAGCAAATTCTCAATCTTGCCTTAGAGCGTGCATTCATGAATGATCCATTGCCGGTGAATGCGGATCAATTTGCTGAGCGCCTACAGGCAGGTAAGCCCAGACTGGCCTTAATTGCTCAAGAGATTTCAAAACATGCTTTAGCGGCTTTGCAGGCTTATGCAGATCTTCAAAAGAAGATGGCTCAAGCCAAGGCTGTTTCAGCTGCTGCTTACACAGACATTCAAGCGCAGGTTCAGGGTTTAATATTCCCGAAATTTGTATCTGACACGCCATATAGCCAGCTAGTGCATTTCCCTCGATATCTCAAGGCAATTGCAATGCGTATTGATAAGTTGCGCGCCAACCCCAGTCGGGATGCCCAGTGTCAAAAAGACTGGGAGTCGGTTGCCAGACCTTGGCAAAAACTGGTTCAAGGTAGCCGTGGTTCTACTAACTATGCCATGGCGGGGGATCAGGCTTTGAGCGATTTCCGCTGGCAACTAGAGGAATTACGGGTAGCCCTCTATGCCCAGGAATTAAAGACTCCAACACCAATGTCCCTAAAACGCCTAGAAAAGGTCTTAGCTAGCTTGCGTTAAGTCAAATCGATCGCTATCGAGCTAGCTCACACTGAGCATCTATTGCTTACAATGTCGGCTATGTACATATTTATTAATAAAGCCAAATCTGCCACCATTTCAGTCTTGGTGATATTCGGCCTCTTTGGTATTCAGAATGGCGTTTTTGCCCAAACTGCAACGACTGTTGACCCTAAGGCCGAGCCCAAGTTGGCAGTGGTGTTGAATTCTGGTGAAGCAACTGTCAGCTTGATTGACATGCCTAGCCGCAAAGTAATTAAGACTGTCCCAGTTGGAAAAGAGCCTCATCACCTGATGATGACTCCGGACCAAAAGACGCTCCTGATCGCGAATGCTGCCGGCAATGACGTGGTGCTCATGAATCCCATTAGCGGAGAGTTGACCGGTAAGATCCCGAATATTATTGACCCCTACCAAATTGGTTACTCGCCGAATCACAAATGGTTTGTTGCAAACGGTAATCGCTTAGATAGAGTAGATGTGTATCACGCTCAAGGAGCGGACCTTAAGCTGGCCAAATCAATTAAGCTGGGAAAGACGCCGAGTCACGTTGCGTTCACTGCGGATAGCAAGATTGCCTTTATCACTCTGCAAGATTCCAATGAATTGGCTGCAATCGATTTAGATACGCAGACTGTCATTTGGAAAATGACCACGGGTAAAGTTCCTGCTGGAGTTTGGATGACGCCTGGCGATCAATATTTATTGGTTGGTATTACCGGCGAGGACAATGTCCAAGTTATCGACTGGAAAAACCGTAAAGAAGTGAAGCGAATCTTCACAGGGAAGGGTGCTCATAACTTCCGTCCATTAGGCGATAAGAAGCATGTGTTCGTCAGCAACCGTATTGCTTCAACTATCAGCCTAATCAATATGCAGACTTTGGAAAAGACTGGGGATATTACGGGTCTTCCTGCTGGCCCAGACGATATGGAAATTACACCTGATGGTAAAACAATGTGGGTTACATTCCGCTTCTCTAAAAAAGCGGGAGTAATTGATATTCCCTCAATGAAGCTAATCACTGTAATCCCAGTTGGAAAATCTCCGCATGGTGTTTTCTTCACTCCACGCGCAGGTTGGGAATAACCCAATTCAATGGGTTGGATTTCCGCTCTTGCTCGTCTAACGTCGCTAATCTTTTTAGCGACATGTACTTCACTTGCATATTCTCAAGACAATCACTGCAAAAAAACGATTTATCTTACTTTTGATACTGGGAATATGTCAGTTGCGACGAATGTTGCCGACATATTGAGCCGTCAAAATGTTAAAGCTACTTTTTTTCTGGCAAATGAAAAAACCAGTCGCGGCGATTTTTCTCTTGATGATTCATGGAAGTCCTATTGGCAAGACCGCTTACGTGAAGGTCATCACTTTGGCAGCCATACCTATGACCATTTGTACTTTGTCAAAGATGGGCCCAGTGGAGAGATTTTTGCTAGACCACAGTTTGGTTCCAAGGCGGGGGTAATGAGCCTATACAACGAAGCAAGCTATTGCCGAGAAATTAGGCGAGTCGATGATCGCTTCAGGGAGTTAACTGGTGCCGGTATTCAGAAAATCTGGCGAGCGCCTGGTGGAAAAACCTCACCGCGTTCTATTAGGATGGGCACTCAGTGTGGCTATCAGCATATCGGCTGGAGTCCTGCAGGATTTC
>NZ_NCFJ01000128.1:0-5885 GCF_002281105.1 Polynucleobacter sp. 35-46-11 | reverse complement strand
CATGATCAACTTGTTCGTCCTGCAAAATGGCCGCCTCTCTCAAGAGCAAGTGGAAGATCGCAATGAATTGTTGCAATACTCCAACCCTATCTGGATCGACGTAGTTGACCCAGAAGAGGAAGAGCTCCTATGGATTAAAGAGGCTTTTGGCGTTCTTTTGCCTGAACTAGATGATTTGGGTGACTTAGAAGCTTCTGCGCGTTACTTCGAGGCAGATGACGGCCACCTCCATATTCGTACGGATTTCTTATTGGATGAAGAAGAAACTTCTCGTAACGTTCGAGTCGCTTTCGTCATGACCAAGCAAGTTTTGTTCTCTATTCATGATGAAGACTTACCGGTCTTCCGCTTGGTACGCTTGCGTGCCCGTTTGCGCCCAGGTTCAGTGAGCAATGCAAAAGACGTTTTACTAGATTTGTATTCCACTGATGCTGAGTATTCCGCTGATGCTTTGGAAGAGGTTTATGAAAACCTCGAACAAGCAGGTAAGCGCGTTCTACAAGATGACATCACCGATAACGATGCCGAAGAAGTACTCGAAACGATTGCTAAGGAAGAGGATACGAACGGACGCATTCGTCGCAATGTGATGGATACCCGTCGTGCATTGTCATTTTTGATGCGCAGCAAATTATTGTCTGATGAGCAGCAAGAAGAAGCGCGTCAGATTTTGCGCGACATTGACTCATTAGAAAACCATACCGCGTTCTTGTTCGATAAGATTAACTTCTTGATGGATGCGACGGTCGGTTTTATTAACTTGAACCAAAGTAAGATCATCAAGATCTTCTCGGTGGTATCCGTTGCCTTAATGCCACCTACTTTATTGGCTAGCGTGTGGGGCATGAACTTCCGTTACATGCCTGAGCTAGAGCAGACTTGGGGTTATCCAGTTGCCATTATTTCCATGGTGATTTCAGCGATGATTCCATTGGGCTATTTCCGCCACAAGGGTTGGTTGAGCTCACGCTAATTCTGTAGTGCTACCTTGTTAGGCGTTTTTGGGTTTGAGTAATTCCAGAAATTGAGAGAGTGCAAAATCACGCGCTTGTTCCCGCACGATTTGACGATCACCGTTGAAATGCTTGGTGAGTGTGGCGGTGTTCACAACCTCATTTCCAATGACCTCTTTGATTGCCCAGCCAAAACAGACTGTACCAACTGGTTTTTCTGGTGAGCCACCTGTTGGGCCAGCGATGCCAGTAATAGAGATGGCAGCGTTGACATTCGCATTGCGAAGCGCACCCTCAGCCATGGCTTTAGCGACTTGCTCACTCACAGCACCAAATGAATCAATCGTCTCTGCTGGAACATCTAAGCATTCAGATTTCGCTGCATTACTGTAGGTGATATAGCCTCGCTCTAGCCAATCACTTGAGCCTGCTAAATCCGTTAGGGTTGCGCAGACAAGGCCACCAGTACAGGATTCAGCTAAAGCAATTTTCCAGCCACGGTTCATTAGAGTCTGTGCAACAGCTCTCGCTATTTCATGCTGAGGATCGTTATTATTTTTCATGAGATGTAGCTCAATCCAATATGTAAAAGCGTCATGGTGAGTAGGGTGAAAAATGCTGCAGCTAAATCATCAGCAATGATTCCGAATCCGCGCCAGAGTATTAAACCAAAACTAGATGGAGAGGAATGGTCGCCACCTTCTAAATGTTTAAAGTGTCGATCAATCATTCCAATCGGACCGGGCTTCACGGCATCAAAAAATCGGAATAGTGCAAATGCCAAAATTTGTACCCATATGTTTGCTGGCATGATAAAAATCAATACGATCCAGAAGGCAAGGACTTCATCCAAAACAATTCCGCCAAAATCTTTTTTGCCCAACTCTTCGCTGACTTGTCCGCAGATCCAGCAGCCCAGCAGTATTCCAATGCCGATGATCCACAGCCACGCTTCGGTAGATAGAAAATATTCTCCCACCAAGAATGCGGCCCAAGCCCACAGCGTTCCCGCAGTACCTGGGGCGAATGGTGCCAAACCACTGCCCATGCCGAATGCAAGGGCGCGACTAGGTTTACTAAATACCCACTTGAAGCTGGGAGTAAGGGTGGAGGAGCTTGGCGTATTAGCTTGGGTATTCATGCGAAGTGATCAAAAGATTTCAGTAGTAAACCTGCCTCTTGAGCATCTAACTCCTTTCCATCGTTGCCAACGATGTGTATCTCAGCTGCCGAGGATTGCATGGATTTGATGCTACCAATTTGAGTGAGGGCGAGATTGAGGTCTGCACTGATTTTGGCAATGGCATCCCGTTTACTGCTGGGGGCTGTGAAGCATAGCTCGTAATCATCCCCACCACTTGCTGAGTATTGATTTTGAATGGCCAACACTTGTTTACCTAGTGTGGCGGATTTTGGAATCTGACCTAAGGAGATTTCTGCATCTTTGCCGGACTGTTCAAGGATATGTCTCAGGTCCCCCAAAAGACCGTCAGAGATGTCTAAAACGGAATTGGCAATGCCTCTTAAGGCAATGCCTAAATCCAGCCTGGGGGTAGGTTGATGCATGCGCGCTTCTATGCTCGCTAAATCTTCTTTAGATAATTTAATTTCATGACGCAGTGCAGCAAGAGCAAGTCTCGCATCGCCAACAGTTCCCGAGACCCAAATGTCATCACCCACTAATGCCCCTGATCTATAAATGGCTTTCCCTTTGGGAATGCTGCCAAAAGCGGTGATGCAAATATTGAGTGGACCAGCAGTGGTGTCACCGCCAATCAGTGGGCAGGTAAATTGATTGGCAATTGCAAATAAGCCCTTGCTAAAAGCTTCTAGCCAGGCTGAATTAGACTCTGGCAATGCGAGGGCTAAAGTGAAGCCAGCAGGCTTGGCACCCATGGCTGCTAGGTCTGAAAGGTTGACTGCTAGGGCTTTCCAGCCCAGCCACTCTGGATTGGCATCTGGTAAAAAGTGTCGTCCAGAGACGAGCATGTCACTGGTGATCGCAATTTCTTCGGTAGGGTCGATATTTAGTAGGGCACAGTCATCACCAATCCCTAGCTTCACTGAACCAGGATTCTTACTGAGCATGAGTTCTGACTGCGTTTTGAAGAAACGCTGAATCAGGTCAAATTCGCCGAGTGGGGATGTTTGAGATTGCATGCCCCATTTTATGGCTCTTGGGACTCTTCCATCCGAGAGGAATAGAATTAGAAGCTTGAATACGTCTGATTGATGAGTGAACTGATGAGTAAACCAAGCAATAGCAGCAAAGAACAACAAATAGCGGATTTAAGAGCAGCCGCTCTCCACTATCACGAGTTTCCAACCCCAGGAAAGATTGAGATTGCCCCCACAAAGCAACTCACGAATCAGCGAGACTTAGCGCTTGCATATACACCTGGCGTGGCTGCTCCTTGCGAAGAGATCGTTAAGGATCCTGCAAATGCATTCAAGTACACAGCGCGTGGCAACTTAGTTGGTGTGATTACTAATGGCACAGCGGTTTTAGGTTTGGGAAATATTGGACCATTGGCAAGTAAGCCAGTGATGGAAGGTAAAGCAGTCCTCTTTAAGAAATTCGCCGGTATTGATGTTTTCGATATTGAAGTGAATGAAAACGATCCAGATAAATTAGTTGAAATCATTGCGGCACTTGAGCCTACTTTTGGTGGCATCAATTTAGAGGACATCAAAGCACCAGATTGTTTTGTAGTCGAACGCAAGCTACAAGCTCGCATGAAGATTCCGGTCTTTCATGATGATCAACATGGAACTGCGATTGTAGTTGCCGCTGCAATTCTCAATGGTTTAAAAGTGGTTGGTAAAGATGTCAGTAATGTGAAGTTAATTACCTCAGGTGCTGGTGCTGCCGCATTAGCTTGCTTAGATTTATTGGTTGACCTTGGTATACCGCGTAAGAATATTTGGGTCACCGACTTAGCTGGTGTTGCATATAAAGGCCGCAAAGAACTCATGGATCCGGAGAAGGAACCGTTCTGCCAAGAGACAGAATTGCGCACGCTGGATCAAGCGATTGAAGGCGCTGATATTTTCTTAGGTCTTTCTGCCGGTGGTGTGTTGAAGCAAGACATGGTTAAAAAGATGGCGCCTAAGCCATTGGTCTTTGCTTTGGCAAATCCAACTCCAGAGATTCTTCCTGAAGAAGTTAAAGAAGTTCGTCCTGATGCGGTGATGGCAACTGGCCGTACCGATTATCCAAACCAAGTGAATAACGTGTTGTGCTTTCCGTTCATCTTCCGTGGCGCATTAGACGTTGGTGCAACTACTATTACACGTGGCATGGAAGTCGCCGCAGTGCGGGCTGTAGCGGATTTGGCGCAAGCTGAGCAAAGCGAAGTAGTGACCTCTGTGTATGGTATTGAAAACTTGTCTTTTGGTCCGGAGTATTTAATTCCGAAACCATTTGATCCACGTCTGATTACGGTTATTGCACCTGCCGTTGCTAAAGCCGCAATGGATGATGGCGTTGCTCAACGTCCGATTAAAGACTTTGATGCTTACCGCAATCAGTTGCAACAATTTGTGTACCACTCCGGTACTTTGATGAAGCCATTGTTTAGCATTGCTAAACGAGTACCTGCTGCACAAAAACGTATCGTGTTTGCTGAAGGTGAAGATGAGCGCGTATTGCGTGCAGTACAAATTATTATTGATGAACATTTGGCGACGCCAATTTTGATCGGACGCCCTGCAGTCATTGAGCATCGCATTGGCAAGTTTGGATTGCGTATTAAGGCTGGCGAAGACTTTGAAATCGTGAACCCGGAGAATGATTCACGTTTCCGTGATTTCTGGCAAACCTATTTGGCGTTGACAGAACGCAAAGGCGTTACTGAATCTTTTGCCAAGTTAGAAATGCGTCGTCGTAACAGCTTGATTGGTTCAGTGATGATTACCAAAGGCATGGCTGATGGCATGATCTGTGGAACCGTTGGCAACTTAGCAACCCATTTGAAGTACATCGATGAGGTGGTAGGTCAAGAGCCGGGTGCCAATGTTTATGGTGCCATGTCTGGATTGATTTTGCCGGGTCGCCAAGTGTTCTTGGTAGATACCCATGTCAATATTGATCCAACTGCAGAGCAATTGGCTGAGTTGACATTGATGGCCGCGAGCGAAATGCGCAAGTTGGGTCTCGTACCGAAAGTAGCACTCTTATCCCATTCCAACTTTGGCTCAAGTAATGCGCCATCTGCAATCAAAATGCGTGAAGTGTTAGCTTTGATTCAAAATGCAGATTCAACTCTTGAGGTGGATGGTGAAATGCATGGTGATAGCGCCTTGGATGAAACCATTCGCGCTGGTGCGGTTACTTCATCTCCATTGAAAGGTGATGCCAACTTGCTAGTATTGCCAAACATTGATGCTGCCAACATTTCCTACAACTTACTAAAGACCGCTGCTGGTAACGGTATTGCAATCGGCCCATTACTGCTCGGTGCTGCTAAGCCGATTCATATTCTGACGCCATCAGCTACTGTGCGCCGTATCGTCAATGTCACCACTTTGGCGGTAGTTGAGGCAGCAAGTAATGCCAGAGGTGTGGCTTAAGAAGGCAGGGTGGGCTTTTATTTATGTTAGTTAGTGACAACTAACATAAATAATTATTATATAAATCAATGGTTTATATAAAATGCACTGTAATTAGGCTTGATTTGATGGCGTGTTAAGGGTAACCTAGCACCCATCATGAATAATCGCTCTGAAAACGGCACTACAGTAGGCTTCGACGAACACAGTCGTGCTGAAAGTTGGGATAGCAACGATCGACTTGAAGCCGAGTCATCTGCTGCCAATATCTATGCTCAGGGTGGTTTATCTCGTTTACAAACCTATGCAGCAAATCAAGTTTCGGGGAAAAAAGTGACAGCTTCTTGGCGTGCCGCTTTGGCCGTTCGCGATGCCGGACCG
>NZ_NCFJ01000127.1:0-5900 GCF_002281105.1 Polynucleobacter sp. 35-46-11 | reverse complement strand
AACCTTCAATACCAATCTTACATTCCAAGCGCCGCAAACACTTGCTTTGCTGCCACAGCTTTTCTATCAATCACCTAAGCCACTCGTTGTTTGGGTAACACCGCCTTCAGCAGCGCCTCCTACACAAGCCTAATTGTTTTTTAGGGCATAGCCTAGCTATGTAATTGGCAATCATGTTGCCGTGATGTTGTGTGGAGAATTAAATGTTATTGAAGCAAAAGAAAATTAGCGCATGCATCGGCATGCTATTTGGATCAATGTTGATATCTAGTGGCGCTCAGGCTCAAATTGCACCACCACCTGATTACGATCAGAAGCTGGCTGATATGGTGGTAACTGCCACAAAATCAGGTACTACCCTCAAAGATATGACTCAAAACACCACAATTTTGACTAAAGAAGAGTTGGAGATTGCACCTGAGCAAACGATTGATCAAGTTCTTAAAAACCAGACAAGTGTATTTTTGAACGATCAGCCTTACTATCAAAAAGATCCAACAGGTCAAAGTATTAATGTTCGTGGATTGGGAAATGCTAGAACCTTGGTGCTGATTGATGGTGTACCTGCTAACGATGCAATGTACGGAACGGTGCAGTGGAATCTAGTGCCAATGTCAGCGATTCAGGATGTTGAATTTATCCGCGGTGGCGTTTCTAGTCTTTATGGAAATATGGGTATGGGAGGTGTGATTAACATTACTACCAAGCCCATAAGTGATAACAAGGGGGAGGTGTCGGGAAGTCTTGGATCTTACGCAACTGGGACGGCAGCCGTATCAAAAGAATTTGCAATAAGTGACTCCTTCAAGTTGAGAGCTTCTGCTGATTACTTTAGTACCGAGGGTTACCAAAATATCGCAACAATTTCCCCAGCTTCGCCAGCCGCCATTAAGCGTGGAATGGGAAATGAAAGTGCTGAGAGTGCTAACTACCGTTTACAGGGATCCTTAAAGGTTAGTCAGGATACTGATGGCTTCTTTAATTTCGGGCTTCATTCAATGTCCAATCTGCCTGTTGGAGGTTATAACTTTGCTAGAAAATCTACCAATGAGACAACGCTTTCCGGCGGCACCACTACTAGGCTGAATTCCAGTGAGCAGGTGCAGGTTAATGCTTTCTATGAGAACACGACCTTGCAGCAGCAAAATGTAGCCTCAAATAGCCCATATATTAATGCTACTTTCCATAACCCCTATTACCAAGTTGGGGGATCAGCTCAATATACGAATAACTTACAAAATTCAGTAATTGATCAACTTATATTTAGTGCCGATGCAAAGCAGTTGTCAGCATCAAATTTTCAAAATAACTATGCCTCGCCTGGTTCTGCAAATTTCCAAACAAGTAATCTCGGTAGATTAACCTCGCAGGTTGTTGCGGAGGGCACGCAAAACTTTTTAGGCATATTGGGGCAACTCAAGTCAAATCTTAAATCCATTCCACTGCAAGCAACTCTGTCAGCTAGGGTTGACAACTGGACTAGCCAGATCCCTACGAATTACACGCAAGCAGTTGGTGGGGCACAGGTAAGTACGGCCGTTCCCAATCAATCTAAAACAAAATTCAGTCCGAATTTAGGCCTTTTATATCGCGCCTCTAGGGAGTTAGATTTCAGGGCTGCTGCTTATCAAGCTTTCCATGCTCCCGGTTTGAATAATTCAATCCGTAGCTATGGATCGGGAGCAAGTTACGTTAGTAATAATCCATTTTTAACCCCGGAGAATATGACTGGGTATGAGATTGGGTCTGACTATCGCTGGAAATCTGGATTCATTCAGGTAACAGGTTTTAATGCGAATGTTACAAATGCTATTGCTACATACACCATGACTGGCGCCCAAATTGCGAGCACTTGTGCGCCAGTCTGTAGTGCTGGTGCCAAATCGTATAGTAATGATCAATCACTTCGTAGTGCTGGATTGGAAGTGCAGGCGCATTATGACATTAGCTCTAAATGGGCAACAGACCTTGGCTATACATTAACCAAGGCTGTATTAACTTCCACTTATGGGGCAATTAGTCAGGCGTTGAACCCGACAGGCTCTCAAATTGCGGGCACTCCTAGGAATATGGGTAGCGCGAGCGTTACTTATTTTCCAATTCCAAAGGCAAGCTTGACTGCCTCAGTTCGCTACATTGGAAATTCTTGGTATGACACAGCCCATACTAGTCCAATACCGGCATATGCTGTAGTGGGTGCAAGGGCTAACTACGAGGTAACACCAAATGCAACTATTTACTTGAGCGCTGTGAACTTATTGAACCGTAATTACATAACATTTGGTTCTGGCTCTCAATATATTGCTGGTCAGCCTCAAACAATCACCGTTGGTGGTCGGATAACATTTTGATAACAATAAAAAACTCGTTTCATTTCATGCTACTTGACGTGGCCAAGGTTTTAATTCTGAGTCTCTTGGTATGGGGCGGGATTGATCTGGCTGTTGCTCAAATGGACCACTCATCCCATTCCGGGATGAATAAGTCTGCCAAGTCCCCTTCATCATGCAAGGGGTCAGGCTTGGATTGTGCGAGTGCTGCAACGCCATTTCTAGGTAGTGATGGTAAGTTGCTTCTAGCTTGGACTGGCGGCGGAGTTGTTTCGTTCGCCAAGTCTGATGATATGGGAAAAACGTTTAGCCCCGCTGTAAAAATTGCTGAACATGGAAAGTCGCTTGATTCTGGAAGTGATGCTCGACCACAAATTGTTTCCGATTCAAATGGAAATATTTTTCTGGCATATGCCTTCTTCAAGGATTCTAATTGGAACGCTCAGATTAATACTTCACGCTCTAGCGATGAGGGTGCCACTTTTTCAGCTCCAACATCTTTGATTGAGGATGGATCCAGTCAGCGCTTTCCATCGGTGTTAATTAGTCCTGATAACTCTATTTTTATGGCATGGGTTGATAAACGTCTTGTCTCTGCAGCTAAGCAAGGAGGGGAAAAAAGATTGGGGGGGTCGATCGCCTATTCCTTTTCTACTGATGCTGGTAAGACGTTTGGGGTTGAGCGTATTGCCAATGAACATAGTTGTGAGTGTTGCCGAATTGGGGCCGCATTGAGTTCCGCTGGAGAAACTGCAATTATTTATAGGGCAATCTTCCCTGGTGGTATCAGGGATCATGCTACCCAGATTGTCTCTCCAAAGGCTGCTGAGCCGATTCGACGTGTTTCTGATGATCAATGGCGGACGGATGCCTGTCCTCATCATGGGCCAACCATTGCCATTTCAGAGACTGGAAAAATGCATGTGGCTTGGTTTACGCAAGGCGAACGACGCTCTGGAGTTTTTTACGCGAATTCAGTCAATCAGGGTCGTAGTTACTCTAAGCCTGTAAGGGTTGGCGCCGATGGGGCAAATGTATCTAGACCATACCTTTTGGCTCTTGGTCAGAATATTTACTTGGTATGGAAAGAATTTAATGGAAGTGTTTCTACTGTTTATATGAAGCGCTCTCATGATGACGGTGGCACATGGTCAGTTCCCAGGGCGATTTTCGAAACATCTGGTTACTCAGATCATCCGCTACTTATTTCACAGCAGGGCAAAGTCTACCTGTCCTGGTTAACACGCATGGATGGTTACCAGCTAATCGAGTTAGGAAAAAATAATGAATAGATTGATATTTGCATTTGCGATGATGTTCGCAGCAATAAGCATATCAATGGCTGACACTGGAGTGCTAAAGCCATACCAGAGCGGGGATTGGGCTTCCATTGCAAAAGCTTCTAGTGGCTCTCCAATGGCCATTCATTTCTGGGGGGTAACTTGCGCTCCTTGTGCAAAGGAGATGCCTCAATGGGGAAAATTTGTTGCCGCTAATAAGAAAGCCAACGTTATCTTTATTCAAGTTGATGATGTATCACCTCAAATGATTCAAAAGATGCTGATCAAGGCAAATCTTGATAAAGCAAATAATTACTACGTGAGCACGGTCTTCGATGAACAACTACGCCATGAGATAGATCCCAAGTGGCGCGGGGAGACTCCAATAACAATCCTAATTGATAAAAGTGGCAAGGCGATCAGAAAAACTGGCCCCATGAATTTCCCCCAGCTTCAAGCGTGGTTTGGTTTATAAGATGAAAATTTTTGATGTACATCAAGTTGCCAATTCAATTAATTAAGAAAATAAACTGTTTTATTAAAAAAGGAATGTCACTATGTTTTTGAAATCACTTAAAGCTGTTGTTATTGCAGTATTAGCCACTTTGTCACTTTCAGCTTTTGCTGGCGCTAATGATCCGCTCTTCATTAATCTTTCAACAGATGAATTGCATCGCTCAACCATGGCTATCAATTTTGGCAAACATCATTCTGCCAATGGCCATCCGTTGACTATTTTCTTAAATGACAAGGCGGTGATGATGGGTGTGAAGGCTGGCTCTTCTAAATTTGCTGACCAGCAACAGGCTTTATCTGAAGTGATTGCTAGCGGTGCTTTGGTCATCATGTGCCCAATGTGTTTAAAGCAGGCTGGTTTTACTGAAGCCGATCTGATTTCTGGTGTAAAGCTGGGTAGTCCTAAAGTAACTGGTGACGCCTTATTTAAAGACGGCACCAAGACGATGAGCTGGTAATAGAGATTCGCTTTCTTATCTATGTATTTTATTAAGCGCCGCAAGCTCGTTCACTGGATAGCCGCTTTGGCTATCTTGCTGGGTGCGCTTGCGCCTGCTGTTTCACAAGCCTTATCTTTGGCTAATAGTGGCCAAGGTTTTGTAGTTGAGATTTGTTCTGGCAATGGCAGCAAGATGACTCAGGTCATCGGTGATGATGAGACTTCCTCATCACCCGCTATGGGTAGTCACTGCCCATACTGCGTAGTTCAGCCAATCTATTTATTGCCTAGCGTTAGTGCATTTGAGTTTGTAGCCCAACTAGGCTATGTAGCTCAATCATCAAGCTCTTATCAAGCCCCTCAGATAATTTCTGCATGGGTCAAACTTCCATCTAGAGCGCCGCCCACTCAGTCTTAAATCACTTTGTTGACATGGTTTTGCCATGTCGTTTGGCAAGAAGGATTGCCTTTGGTTTAAGAATAAATGCGGAGGTTTAGATGTACGCCATTATTGAGCGCCCCGAAAATGGGGCAACAGCAAAACAGATTATTGTCCAGTTATCCGAGAAAATGTCGCTGCCAAGTGATCAGATTCAGGGGCATTATTGTGATAATCGGTTCCCGTCGCGCAAGCCTGTAGATCGCTATTCTTGTGTAGAGCTAATTCGTTTTATTTGGATCAATCAATCGTCTAGAAGAGCATTTGTCGTCAAGCTTCCCAAGGATTTACCTTCAGACGATGCTTTTATTCAAAGTTTTGATGATCACTACTTAGGATATGTCCCTCAAAAGCTTGGAAGATCGTATTTAAAGGATTTAGCCATTCTGCATAAGAAGATTAAGGACATCGAAAAATATAAGCGCCAGCTAGGTACGGGTATTTTTGCTTTGATGGGTACAGCCGGTATGAGTGCCTTCTCTAAGAGGGAGCTCAGTAGCTTGTTGTCTGAGCAAGCAAAATCTCTAAGACCCGTCTATGCCATGATTGATGAGCGCTTAGAGGTCTTAAAGGGGGAACTATCCAGCAAAGGGGATATCTTTCAGCGTGGCAGCAGTTTTAGCTACTACGATAGGTTGGCAGCATGAGCCAATGGCTAAGAAAGTTACCTGGCTATCAAGTTTATGAGCCAGGTCTGGAGCGCAAGATCTTGCATGAGCTCCCCCAATTTATTGTTTTGGGTGGTTTGGCTTTAGGGCTACCAAGTTTATTGGCTAGATTCCTGCTCTCTGCAAAGGCACAGCGAATTATTGATATCTTAGTTATCGCCACGGAGATCTTTTTTCTGGGTATGGTCATGACCTTGGCTATTGCGGCCTTTATTGTCATGCTCTCAA
>NZ_NCFJ01000126.1:0-5925 GCF_002281105.1 Polynucleobacter sp. 35-46-11 | reverse complement strand
TGCCGTAACAACTACTATGGTAATTACCACCTTATTGGCAGCCATTGTAATGAAGGCTTTATGGAAATGGAATTCTATATTGGTGGCAGTTGTTATCGGCACCTTTCTTTTGGTAGATATTGCCTTCTTTGCGGCTAATGCGCTCAAAATAGCTGAGGGTGGTTGGTTCCCTCTTTTACTTGGCGCCTTGTGCTTTCTTTTATTGATTACTTGGTACAAGGGCAGAATGCTTTTGCGTCAAAAAGCAATCGAGGGCGGTATTCCACTTGAAGCATTTATCAAATCTTTATTGGTAAGTGAGCCAATTCGAGTTAACGGTACAGCAGTCTTTCTGACGGCGCATGTCGACTATGTGCCTGTCGCAATGCTTCACAACCTCAAGCACAATCAAGTGCTACACAAGAGAGTCATTTTTCTCAAAATGAGTATTTGGGATGTTCCTTATGTTGAGGACAAGGATCGTATCAATTTAAAAGAGATGGGTGGTGGGGTTTATCTAGCAAGAGCAATGTATGGGTTTAAAGAAACTCCAGACATAAACCATATTATGGAGTTGTTGGCGACTCAATATGGCATTAAATGTGAGCCAATGGAAACATCCTTCTTCTTGGCTCGCGATACCGTGGTTCCTTCAGCAATTCCTGGAATGGCATTGTGGAGAGAAAAGCTTTTCGCATGGATGTATCAGAATGCCGCAAAGCCATCGGACTTCTTTTCCATTCCAGCGAATAGAGTGGTTGAGTTGGGTGCCAAGGTAGAGATATAAGGCTGTAATAGCGAATATATCTAGAAAGCGCCTTCGGGCGACTTTTTTCTTTGCTTCCCTTTGGCCTTTTTCCATTAGGCCTCGATAGATAGAGGATTAGTTACAGCGTGCCCAACCCTAGCAAGCCTCGCACCCCACAGCAAGCACGCTTAGACGCATTAAAAACTCAGAAAGACAATGTCAGCAAAGCGTTAGACGCAGAGCGTAAGCGGTAGAAGGTGGCAAAAGCACAGCAGAATTTAACGAAGGCAATGTCTGCGTAAGCAGGAAAAGCAAAGCACCGTCAAACAGGATTAAGCATCCTTAACCGCCATAGGATTCAGTAAGTACAAGGCGATTGAGTACAGTTTAGACATTTCCCAAGGTACCAAGCAGTTTCATTTATAATTCCATCTCTTGGCCTGGTAGCTCAGTCGGTAGAGCAGAGGATTGAAAAGCTAGGATAGAGGACTAAAACAGTTCTGCACATTGGGTCTAAGCTGGTTGCGACCCACCGCCCTACAAGCGCCGAATCTATTGGCTCTCAGCGGTTTCGAATGTTTCCCGAATGGCATCGACAGCGTTGAGTTGGCGAAATATTTTATGTTTCATTTAGAGTAAAAAAGTTAAGCGTCTAGTTATTGGACGCATTGATGCTGACTTACTGCCAATAAAGACTTCTTGGATTATCAGAAAGAATCTGTTGTCTAAGTTCTGGGAAATTTGTTAAAGACAAAAAGCTCTTCATTTGAGATTCATAAGTTTCAGTCGCTTCAAATCTTGTATGTGGCCAATCACTGCCCCACAGTAGGCGGGACCCACCAATTTGCTTGAGCCAATATTCAAAAATAGCTTGATGATTTATGTTTGGCGTTCTGTATTGAGCACTTAATTTCACCCAGAGGTTTCCCCTGTGTTTCTTAATCCCATCATTTTGTTGTTCAAACTCATTATTAGTTTTAGGTCTGCCAAAGTGATCAATCACTACATCTATTCCATTGGGTATTGCTAGCAGAACCTCATTTAACAAGCCATCATCATGATGTACTTGTATGTGCATATTCAACCCTTTTAATAGGTTCATAAGGCCTTGGTATTTTTCAAGAGTTCTAAACGGATCTTGATCGCCTGCTAAATTCAGCCTGATTCCACAAATCCCTTGTTTGTTAAGCTCAAGCAATTCTTTTCGTGAGGCTTTGGGGTCAGTCACCCCAACCCCTCTTAAATATCTAGGGTTTTGATTAATAGCTTCAAGTAGAAGCGTGTTGTCAAAACCTAGAAAGCTCGGCTGAACAATGACCCCGCCAGATATTTGGTGTGCATTAGCCAATTTGGCCCAATCATCTATTGAGGCAGCGTAATCAACAGAATAGCGAGCCTGAGCCTCATTTAAAGAGCTTTTATCAAAAATATGGAAGTGAGTATCGACATTCATGGGAATTATGGTAGCATAACTCATCTAGATGAGTAAATGAGTTGAAAATACAGGTATGGCTAAAGAGTTAATGGGTTATCAAGGTTTGGCATCAGCCTTTAGAAATAAGGTTGAGAGCGGTGCATGGCAGATTGCTGAGGCAATTCCATCCGAAGCCAGTCTTGCTAAAGAGTATGGCGTAGCCGTCGGAACTATTCGGCAGGCAATTGCTCAGCTTGCCGATGATGGGGTACTGGTTAAACGACATGGCAAAAGTACAGTTGTCAGCAGTGGGCTTGATGGGCAATCTATGCTCAGGTTTTTTCGTTATCAATTAGATGGACAAGAACAGCTATCTCCCCAGGCAAAAGTTTTAGATTTGAAGGAGGGTGCCTTAGATAAAGAAATGGCCAGACTAACGGGTTGGTCCTGCAAGTCACTATTAAAGATTCATCGTCTTCGCATGATTGATGGCAAGCCATTGCTCTACGAGACGATTTATTTGCCCTTGCCTAAGTTTAAGAAATTGGCTAGCTATAAACCAAAAGACTTTGAAGATTTGTTTTACCCCATGTATGCCAAGACATGTGGAGTTGCGGTAATCAAAGCCAAGGATCAAGTCAGGTTTGAGTTGATGAAAAAACCAGATGCAAAAGCATTAGCAATGAAAGAGGGCCATCCAGCCGTAAGAGTAAATCGCATCGCATTTGATTTAACTGGCAAGCCAGTTGAATTTCGCAGTTCAGTAGGGGATGCTATGGCATTCCAATATTCAGCAGAAGTTAATTAAGGAGAAAAGATGAAGTCCTTTGTAAAAACTCTATTGGTTGCATTGCTTGCAACTACAGGCCTGGCTCATGCTCAAGAGTGGCCTAGTCGCCCTATTAGCTTGATAGTGAGCTATCCCCCTGGCGGTACTGCAGACCTAATGGCTAGAACGGTTGCAACCCCACTGGGCAAGCTTTTGGGCACATCGGTAGTGGTTGAAAACAAGCCAGGGGCAAGCGGTCAAATTGCCGCTTCCTATGTAGCCAAGGCCAATGCTGATGGCTATACATTAATGCTCGATGCGTCATCTTATTCGGTCAATCCCTCTTTGTTTCCTAAGTTGCCCTATGACCCCAATAAGGATTTCAAGACTTTAGCTGTTCTAGCTCAGTACCCAAATGTACTGTTAGTTAATCCTAGCTTTCCTGCTAAGTCAGTAAAAGAGTTGGTTGCAATGGCCAAAGCAAAGCCAAATAATATTTCTTATGCTTCGTCAGGAAATGGTTCTGCACAGCATTTAGCAGGCGCATTATTTGAAATAAAGGCTGGAGTGGAGATGCAACATGTTCCATACAAAGGTGGTGGCCCTGCATTAAATGATGTGATTGGTGGGCAAGTGCCAGTTTTCTTTGGAAGTGTTGCGTCAACAAAACAGTATGTTGATTCGGGCAAGTTGAATGCTCTAGCAGTTACTGGCAAGAAAAGAGCATCCTCTATGCCGAGCGTTCCAACAATGGCTGAAGCGGGTGTACCGGGTTATGAAGTTTATGAATGGAACGGTATTTTTGCTCCAGCGGCAACGCCAGCACCAATCTTGATAAAACTATCTGACGCCATTTCGAAGGTGATGCAATCACCAGAAGTAAGGGAGAGGGTATTGAGTCTAGGCGGTGAGCCATTCCAAGGCAATTCTGAGGCGGCCGATAAATTCATTAAGGCCCAAATGGCCGAGTGGGCTAAGTTGGTTAAGACTGGAAAGATCGCGGTAGATTAATTAAAGTTATCGCGTTCTCATATTTTATTTGCTGCCCTAAAGCCGCCTTCGGGCGGTTTTTATTTTCTCCTCCCCGGCCTCACCACATCAAGCCTCGATAGATAGAGGATATGTAATTGTCTGTTCTAAATGGAACAGATTTATTCAGCGTCTAGTTGTTGGACGCTCAATGGCTGCTATCGGCCAACAGCTGCCATTTCCTGTCTGATTATTGGAAAGTTGATTTCAGGGCGTGTAAATTACTATTTTTGATCCAGCTTGTTTGATTTCCATTGATCCAGTTGTCTCTGATTATGGGCGGCAACACCTTCAATAGAATCCTGAGGTAATTGTTTGAGGCACTCTGCTAATGCTTTAGGACTAAGTTTTTCAGCAGGCTTATTTTGTTTTATCCCTTGCGGTGATTTTCCATCCCATGCGAATGGATTGGTGAATGCAGGTGGATCAGGTAGACAGTCACCACTGTAAATGGGTGTGTCATCAGTGGCAAATGGTGTAAAAGAAATTGTCTTTTCAAAGATGAGTGGTTTACCAGTTGGCGTGGGTGGTGGCGGTGGCATTGAATAAATTGCTTTACGAGCAAGGGCTTCAGCCTTATCAGATGTCTTCCAGAGGGTTTCTACTTTGATGACGCTGCTATTTGGGGCAATCTCGATTCTGAATCTCACTTGTCCTTGATCTACACCTTCAACAGCTGCTCCCATCATGCTACGCACTTGCTTGCCCCAAGTGTGTCTGTAGCCTTTACTATTTTTTAGGGTGTACGTTGAGGCAAAAGCCCATTCTTCTGCTGTTGGGGCTGATGGCGCCGCTTGAGTAGCGGGGGCTTTGGTTATTAGTGTTTGTTGCGATTGAAGGGGGATGGTTTCTTCTTGATTTGGTTTGGGCTCTTCTAGCTTAATAACAATAACTTCATCTTTTTTCTTAAGAAGCCGTGTATCTGCTGGCACATACACAGCCAATAAGACGATATGTAATGCTAAGGATAGAACGATCGCCGCCTTAAAAGCAGATTGTGGCGTTTGAATCAGTCTATTAAGCAATGACAAACTTTAATCGGCTTGCTTTGCCAGCTTGACATTCATACTGAGCCAGTTAGGGATACCATCTTCAGCCCGAACTGCTTTAAAGCCTTTTTCTCGTAGGCGCTTAACCGCTTCATAAGACAGTACGCAGTATGTCCCACGGCAGTAAGCAACAATCGTTTTGGATTTTGGAAAGTCCCCTAAGCGTTCTTCTAACTCTTCGAGGGTAATATTAATTGCCCCTTCCAAATGTGAGTGAGCAAACTCTTCAGTAGGGCGTACATCTAATAAGGTAATTTCACCACGCTTAGCTAATTTCAAAACTTGGCTAACAGGCATACCTTCAAGGCTGTCTCTTGAGCTAAGGTACTTGTCGACTAAGTTGTCAACCTCCTCAATGTGGCGTTGGCCAACACCTTGTAGCTTTAAGAACAAATCAATGACATCAGAGTCCGCTATCTCATAAACAATAGATTTACCCTGTCTGATTGTATTTACAATGCCGACTTGTTTGAGTACTTGTAGGTGTTGTGACACATTAGCAATGGGCAGCTTAACCTTTTTAGCTAGGTCTTCAACAGCCGTAGGGCACTGAATAATGAGTTCAATGAGCTCTAAGCGCACTTCAGAACCAAGGGCTTTCCCGAGTTTGGCGAATTGCTCGAAAAGTTTTTGCTTGAAAGTAGATTTTTGTTTAGGCATAATCATTCAATGATTTTATTGAATATAAGTGAGGATGTAAATGCTTAAAAAGCTCGTGGGGGTCATTATCTCTTTGTTCTCATTAAGCGTTCTTGCTAACAGCCCTGTCCCGCTAGAGATTAACGGGCAAAAAGCCTTGGTATTCATTAATCAAGATCCTCCTGGGACCAGATGTAACACCAATGTTCAAATTGCCGCAGAAATTGCTAATGCGTATCGACTACCCATTTTGATTCTGCCCCAAACAGCCGTTCCGCCATTAACACCAGCTCCTTCA
>NZ_NCFJ01000125.1:0-5936 GCF_002281105.1 Polynucleobacter sp. 35-46-11 | reverse complement strand
GCAATGTAATTATTATCTCTCTAATGACAAGTTTTGACCCATCTGCTCAAGCTACACAATTACGCCTTGCCGTGCTCTTATTGGCAGCGGGTGAGGGCAGTAGGTTGGGTACGCATCCCAAAGCCTTGCTTCATCGGGATGGCCAGACTCTTTTGCAACGCTTTTCAGATGCTATCCAAGGATTTAACCCTGTTGAATACATCGTAGTGACCGGCTTTCATGCTCAAGCGATTGAGTCGGAGATTGCGAAGTTAAACCCCTTGCTAGCCCATCAAATCCAGGGCGTTCGAAATCCCTCCCCAGAAAGAGGTCAGCCTTCGTCTGTTCGCCTCGGGCTTGAATCCCTTCAAGTGCAATTTGATGTCTTGCTGGTTGCCTTGTCTGATCAACCTGAGATTGGAGAGGCGGAGATTCAAGATCTACTGGACGAGTACATTAAGCGAGAGGCCGGCGAGGAAATTATCTTGCCAGTGTTTAATGGGAAGCGTGGCAATCCAGCACTGTTTTCTTACGAAGCGATCTCGGAAGTGCTGAAGACTCCTGATATGGTTTGTAGAGTATATATGGATGCCCGCCCCAAGCAAGTCAGGGTCATGAGCACGAGCAAGCAGGCATTTGTAATGGATGTCGACACGCTAGAAGACATCCAGCTTCACAAATTAAGCATGACTTAGTTTTTAAATCTCGGCAATCAACTCGATTTCAACACAAGCGCCTAAGGGGATTTGCGCAACACCAAATGCGCTACGGGCATGCTTGCCTGCATCGCCAAATACTTCAAAGAGTAATTCTGAGCATCCATTCACTACTAAGTGTTGTTCGGTAAATTCAGAGGTGGAGTTCACTAAGCCCATGACTTTCACAATACGCTTCACTTTATCGAGAGAGCCTAAGTGATTTTGCAGAGTGGAAATCAGATCAATCGCAATCGACTTTGCAGCTACTTTACCGGTCTCCGTATCCATGTCTAGACCTAACTTTCCAACCCAAGGCTTGCCATCATTCTTGGCAATGTGGCCAGATAGAAATACGGTATTGCCTGTCGTGGCAGCCATGACGTAGGCAGCAGCAGGTGGTCCAGGAGGTGGCAAATCGATACCAAGAGTTTTAAGGCGATCGCTAATGTGATTTGTCATAGTTTTTTAGTAAAAATTGAAATAGAAAAATAGAAAAGGTGGTTTAAGCAAATCTTACTGGATTACTTTGACAGTTGACGCATCGCATCTTCAAGACCATTCAAGGTAACGGGATACATGCGATCTTTCATAAGGCCTTTCATGATGTCTATAGATTGACGATACTGCCAAACTGATTCAGGTTCTGGATTGAGCCATGCAAAGCGGGGGAAATGGTCAATGAGGCGATTAATCCAAGTTGCGCCAGTTTCTCGGTTGTTGTATTCAACTGAACCATTCTGACTCAGAATTTCATAGGGAGACATGGTGGCATCGCCAATAAAAATGAGTTTGTAGTCTGGGCCATACTTATTGATGATGTCTTGTGTTGCCGTGACTTGATCACGTCTACGGCGATTACTCTGCCAGAGATGCTCATTCACACAGTTGTGGAAATAGTAATACTCCAAGTATTTGAATTCGGTTTTGACGGCAGTGAATAATTCAGAGATGCGCTGGATATGATCATCCATGGAGCCGCCTACATCCATCAGCAATAAAACTTTGACCTGGTTATGACGCTCAGGACGCATTTGAATATCCAGCATGCCCGCATTCGCAGCAGTCGAGTGAATGGTTTTGTCGAGATCCAGCTCTAGACTGGAGCCTTCTCTGGCAAAACGTCTCAAGCGACGTAATGCCATTTTGATATTACGAGTCCCTAGGCTGAGATCGCTGTCATAGTCTTTGAATTCTCTCGCCTCCCAAACTTTGATGGCAGTGCGATTTCCTGCACTCTCTCCACCAACACGAATACCCTCTGGGTGATAGCCGCTATGACCAAAAGGAGAGGAGCCTCCGGCACCTATCCATTTATTGCCACCGCCGTGCCACTCTTTTTGCTCTTTCAAAAGCTCTTGAAGGCGCTTTTGTAATGCTTCATGACCACCCAACTTGTTGAGCTCTGCTTTTTCTTCTTCCGTTAATACGCGTTGTAGTTTTTTCTCAAGCCAGTCCAATGGTATATCAGGTGCTAATGCAATGAGTTGCTCTACACCATTGAAGTAAGACCCAAAGACCTGATCAAAGCGATCAAAATGCTGCTCATCTTTCACCAAAGTCATCCGTGCAAGTTGATAGAACTCATCAACAGAAGACCCAATGACACCTTTCTTTAAGGCCTCCAGAAGAGTTAAAAACTCTCGAACAGAAGCAGGGACTTTAGCCTCTTTGAGTTTTAGAAAAAATTGAATCAACATGATTCAGCTATTGCAGTGTGGCAGCAAGTGGAATCAACGGTGATTACGATTCATCATCACCAAGCGCTCAAACAGATGAATGTCTTGCTCGTTTTTAAGTAGTGCGCCATGCAACGGTGGAATTGCAATTTTTTCTTCTCCGCTATAAAGAGCCTCAGCTGGTATGTCTTCTGCCAGCAATAGTTTTAACCAATCAATTAATTCCGAAGTGGAAGGTTTCTTTTTTAAGCCCGGTAAAGATCGGATTTGATAAAAAGATTTGAGCGCGGCCTCTAGTAAATCTTGTTTGATATTTGGGTGATGAACATCAACAATGCTTTGCATCGTTCCAGCATCTGGGAATGAGATGTAATGAAAAAAGCAGCGGCGCAAAAATGCATCGGGCAATTCTTTTTCATTATTTGAGGTGATGATGACAAGAGGGCGGTGCTTTGCCTTAATTAGCTCACGTGTTTCGTACACATAGAATTCCATGCGGTCAATTTCTCGCAGGAGATCATTTGGAAACTCAATATCTGCTTTATCAATCTCATCAATTAGCAGGACGACGGGTTCATCTGCCTCAAATGCTTGCCACAGCACGCCTTTAATAATGTAGTTACGGATGTCATTTACTTTTGCATCGCCTAGTTGGGAGTCCCTCAGGCGGCTAACGGCATCGTATTCATAGAGGCCCTGCTGGGCCTTGGTGGTCGATTTAATATGCCATTGCAACAAAGGCATATTCAAAGCGGTGGCAACTTCCTCTGCCAACATGGTTTTACCTGTCCCTGGTTCGCCCTTAATAAGTAAAGGGCGCTGCAGTTGAATTGCAGCGTTGACTGCCAATTTCAGGTCATTCGTAGCTACATAACTTTGGGAGCCGTCGAAGCGGGATTTGGTATTGGTCATCGTAAGGTGGAGTGAATTTGTCTGTAAAGAGCGTTCAAGTATAGGTAAAAGGGCCGTTATTTTCAGTGTTTTGCTAATTTAAGGGGGGTGAAAGGGGGTGCCTCGGTCCGTCTCCGCTATACTCTTTCAAAATTGATTTAAATCAAACCTGTAAATAATGATTTCTATGAAAAAACACCTCATTCTTTCCCATTTGACACTGTGTGCTGGTTTGGCTTTTGCTGGATTTGCTGCACAAGCCCAAGATGTTAAAGGCTCTGCCCAAGCTGGTCAGGGCAAGGTTTGGCTTTGTATTGGTTGCCACTCCATCCCTGACTACCGTGCGGACTATCCTTTGGTATACAGGGTTCCAATGTTGGGAGGTCAAAATGCTGCTTACATCGCCAGTTCCTTAGCTGCCTATAAAAAAGGCGAAAGAAAGCATCCAACGATGCGTTCTATTGCTTCCGGCTTGTCTGATCAGGACATGGCTGATCTTGGCGAGTACTATGCTGCGCAGACTGCCAGCTCACCCAATAACCCATTGAAGTGATATTTAGAGGCATGTTTATGAAATTCGCACTAATTACCGTCATTTTATTATCCAGCATTGGGCTAGCTCATGCAGCTAGCGCTGACAAAGGTCGGGCGCTTGTAGAGAAGGCCAATTGCGCCTCTTGCCATGGTGCTGGCCTCAATGCTCCTATCCTGCCCGCTTACCCAAAGTTAGCTGGTCAGTATCCTGATTACCTCTATTACGCTTTAAAAGCTTATAAAGTGGGCAATGGAAATGCTCAGTATGGCCGTAACAATGCCATTATGGGTTCTCAAGTTCAATCTTTCTCTGATGCGGATATGCAAGATATTGCTGCGTACATCTCTAAGCTGCCTGGCAATTTCGTAGTCAAGAAATAATCCAGACACTCAGTAAGCCCTGCTTATAGGGCCTTGGTCAATCACCCAGGCCTTTTTTATTTTGTAGCCTCAAGACCTCTTGCCAGATGTTTACGCATAGCCAGCTCGGCTGCCAGAGGATCTCTTTTGAGGATCGCCTGGAGTATCTCGCGATGCTCAACTAGGGAGCTCAATAATCTACCGCTCCGACTCAATGAATCCCGTCTTTGAAGTTTAAGAACCTTGCGCAGGTCCTCGATAACGCCATTCATCCACTTATTTCCTGCGATTTCTTGAATTAGCTCATGAAACCTGACATTAATCTCAAAGAATTGCTCTAAATCCCTATCTGCAGCAGCCTTTTCTAGGCGGTGATGTAGGTTATCCAGTTGAGTTAGTTGTTCTTCCGTTGCTTTTAGCGCTGTTTCTTTTGCGGCTTGACCCTCTAAAAGTGAGAGTACAGTAAAGATTTGCTCAAGATCGCGCCTATCTACCTCAGTGACATAAGCGCCTTTATTCATTTTAGTTGTTACCAAGCCCTCAGAGGCCAGAACCTTAATGGCTTCTCTCATTGGGGTGCGGCTGATACCAAATGCAGTAGCTAGACTTTGTTCGTCTAACCAGCTTCCAGGAGCCAATTCATGGGAGAAGATCTGCGCTCGGAGGCGCTCAGCGACGTCTTCGTATAAAGGTCTATTAATCAGTTTTGTATTCATAATTATGTATACAGTATCTAGACAAATTAAAAAAAGTCAAGCAAAATAGCCCTACAAATTTAGCAACAATGCAATAAAGCCAACTAGGAGTGCTTTATGAGTACAAGTGAAAAAAAGTCTGGAACGAATGCATCGAATATTTGGCCAAATGTGCCAGATAGCAATTTAGAGGCTTGGAAAAAATCAGCTCAAAAGTCAGCGCCAAATGGTGACGTCGATAAATTAGGCTGGCAAACCCCAGATGGCATTCATCTCAAGGCCTTATATACGGCGGAAGATACTGCAGGTCTTCAGTACACTCACTCTTTACCGGGCTTTGAGCCATTTGTTCGTGGACCTCAGGCAACAATGTACTCTGTCCGACCTTGGACTATTCGCCAGTACGCCGGTTTTTCAACCGCAGAAGAATCTAATGCCTTTTATCGCAAGGCCTTAGATGCTGGGGGTCAAGGTGTTTCCGTGGCATTCGACTTGGCAACCCATCGTGGCTATGACTCCGATCATCCTCGCGTAACTGGTGACGTTGGTAAAGCGGGTGTTGCTATTGACTCTGTTGAAGATATGAAAATCTTGTTTGATGGCATTCCATTGGACAAGGTATCTGTTTCGATGACGATGAATGGCGCCGTATTGCCGGTATTGGCTGGATATATTGTTGCTGGTGAAGAGCAGGGTGTAAAGCAAGAGTTGTTATCAGGAACCATTCAGAATGACATTCTGAAAGAGTTCATGGTTCGCAATACTTACATCTACCCACCAGAACCTTCCATGCGCATCATCGGTGACATCATTGAGTACACCGCCAAGCACATGCCGAAATTTAACTCGATCTCTATTTCCGGTTATCACATGCAAGAGGCGGGTGCGAACCAAGTTCTCGAACTAGCATTTACATTGGCCGATGGTAAGGAGTATGTCAAAACAGCCCTTGCTAAAGGCTTGGATGTTGATGTCTTTGCTGGTCGCCTTTCATTCTTCTTTGCCATTGGCATGAACTTTTATTTAGAAGTTGCTAAGTTACGTGCTGCACGTCTCTTGTGGTGGCGCATCATGAAATCATTCGAGCCAAAGAATCCAAAGTC
>NZ_NCFJ01000124.1:0-5956 GCF_002281105.1 Polynucleobacter sp. 35-46-11 | reverse complement strand
ACTGGGCATTGGTTTTCAGTTCTAGGTATGATTACTGTATTAAGGGGAATATATGAAGCTAATCACATCCATTATTAAGCCGTTCAAACTTGACGAAGTTCGTGAAGCCTTAGCTGAAGTAGGCGTTACCGGACTCACTGTTACTGAAGTTAAAGGCTTTGGTCGTCAAAAAGGTCATACCGAACTCTATCGTGGAGCCGAGTATGTAGTCGACTTTTTGCCTAAAGTAAAAGTAGAGGTAGTCGTTGCATCTGATCGCGTAGACTCCGCAATCGAAGCAATTACTAAAGCAGCACGTACTGGCAAGATTGGCGATGGCAAAATTTTTGTTAGCCCAATTGAGCAGGCTATTCGTATTCGTACTGGCGAGACTAACGACTCAGCAGTCTAAACACTGCCCTCAGAAGATGCTAACTCCCAGTGAGTTAGCGCAACTGAGAGTCGGTCCGGTCAGGCGACGTAGTCACCACCTCAGCAGCTTCCAACACTAGAGTTTTGTGATTTGAATTAGTCAGGCGGACTTTTGCGCCCTGAAAAAAGATATCCACCTGAGAAAGGTCACTCGTTAGGACTTTAAATGGTGGTTTGCCATAAAAAGATGCGCCTACACCAGACTCAAGCATCTTATTTTGTAACTTTCCAGAAGCATCGTTTACGCAGACAACTTGTTTTGATTTTGCTTGCACATAAACCATTTCTGCCGCCTTACGAGGTGCATCTGGTTTATAACTGATGATGCCCTCCTCAGCAGGACAGGCTGTTGATGCCTCAGCACTGACAACGGGAACCGCAAGCACTGGGGCAACAACTGCCGGAGGGGCTGTAGCAACCGGGGGAGGCTCCGCTGGGGTTGCCGCAGGAACTGGCTCAACAATTGCCTCCTTAACAACAATGATTTCTTCTGGCTTGTCCGCAAATAACAATGGGCGCAAATTGATCACAGCAAACACTGTAGCAGCAATCACGCTGAGCCAAAGAAAGCGGTTCTTTTGTGATTTAGGTTTTGATTCAGCTGCAGCACTAGGCGATGGATTTTCTGTAGCCTGAACTTTTTTAGCGGGCTCTGGGATTTCTTTTGCTAGCTCTTTTACTGATTCTTTTGGCTGAGCAACCTCTTCTGCTGCCACTACTCTTAAGGGTTGAACCCGCTTCTCTTCTTCAAGCTTTGGAGCTTGAACCAACTTAGCTTCTGCAATAGGCAGATCATCTGAACTTGAAGTGCGCGCCTCTTGGGCCTGTGGGCCGAAGTCAAATGCCTCCGCATCGCTTAAATTGAGTAGCTTTGCCACTTTTTTAGCGGCGGTAAATTTAATTTGAGCTCCGTAGAAGGAGCTCATTTCACCACTTTCGATTTGCTCAATCTGACGAGTAGACAAACAAGCTTTTACACCAAGCTCCTTGGTGGAGAGACCCAGCTTTTCCCTAGCCTCTGCAAAGGCTTCTTTGACAATCTCAGGTGGCGTAGAGTTTGAATTCACAAAAGTACTTTAAGTGCTTTAGATAACAAAATAAATTAATAAGAAATCATAGTCAGGAAATAGGCTTAGGGAAATTAGCCTAAGGGCTAGTTGTTTTGGAAATTTTCTAAATCAGATTCAAGATACTTTGCGACTAATACCTGAACTGATTCCACGTTCATCTTATCCATTACTCTTGCCTTATGAACCTTAATCGTGGCATCAGTTGTGCCCAGTTTGACGGCAATATCCTTATTAAGCAATCCCTTGACTAACCAAAAGCAGACCTCCCTCTCTCTGGGGGTAAGGGTAGCATAATCTTTCTTAGTTTCCACCTCTTTGGAAACGCGTTTTAGCTGACGTCTATCAAACTCCAGGGCATCGGCAACGGCCTTCAACAAATCCTCCAAATTGAAGGGTTTAAAGAGGAAATCAACGGCACCACGCTTCAGGCTTTTGACGATTTGATGAGGGTGGCTCTGGCCACTGACAAACACAATCGGGGTTTTACGACCCAGTTGGACCAATTTCTCCTGTAAATCCAGGCCAGTCATATCTGGCATTTGCATGTCGAGCAGGATGACTGCGGGCGCTACTGGAACTGAATGTTCTAGAAATGTCACTGCGGAGGAGAAATCTTCCACGATATACCCGACGTCTTTTAGCATTCGGCTCAGAGAGGTGCGCATCGACTCATCGTCGTCAATTAGGTAGATGTGGCCAACTTTAGTCATTGAATTTGAAGGAAAAAGTAGTAGGTAGAGGCAATGTACCGCAGCTTTTTTACTAAGGATATTAGCCCTCAAGCTAATTCTGAGCCTTAATCACCAAATACAATAGAACAATCTGCTTATTGCAAGCTATGAAACAGGGCAGGAATGTCTGCATAAACCCCTGCGTTCCACCTAGTCTCACGGCACAATAGAGCTTTTCGACAAATTCTTTTCTGGAGTCAATATCAGCATGAAACGCCTTAATGAACGCTCGCGCAATGTCACCGAAGGGGTTGCTCGTGCACCCAATCGCTCAATGTATTACGCGATGGGCTACCAAGAGAAGGATTTTGTTAAGCCGATGGTTGGCGTAGCAAACGGTCATTCGACCATTACTCCTTGCAATAGCGGTTTGCAAAAACTGGCAGACGCTGCGGTAACCGCCCTTGAAGAAGCTGGTGCAAAAGCACAAATGTTTGGTACCCCTACCGTGTCTGATGGCATCGGCATGGGTACTGAGGGCATGAAGTACTCCCTCATCTCCCGTGAGGTGATTGCTGACAGTATTGAAACTTGCGTCAATGGATTATGGCAAGACGGCGTTGTGGTTATCGGTGGCTGCGATAAAAATATGCCAGGCGGCATGATGGCAATGGCCCGCACCAATGTACCAAGTATCTATGTGTATGGCGGAACAATTAAACCTGGTCATTTCAAAGGCAAGGATCTGAATATCGTTTCTGCGTTTGAAGCCGTTGGTGAGTTCACCTCAGGACGTATGAACGAAGAAGACTTAAAGGGTGTTGAACAACACGCCTGTCCAGGTAGCGGCTCTTGCGGTGGTATGTATACAGCGAACACCATGAGCTCCTCATTTGAGGCTTTAGGTATGAGCTTGCCTTACTCCTCCACAATGGCCAATGAAGATGCTGAGAAAGTTGCCAGCGCTCATGAGTCAGCGATTGTGTTAGTTGAGGCTATTAAGAAAAATTTGCGCCCTCGTGACATCATCACTAAAAAATCCATTGAGAACGCAGTGAGCGTGATCATGGCAGTTGGTGGATCTACCAATGCTGTTCTCCACTACCTAGCAATTACTAGTGCTGCTGAGATCGACTGGACGATTGATGACTTCGAACGTATTCGTAAGCGTGTTCCTGTCATCGTGGATATGAAGCCTTCTGGACAATATTTGGCAACTGACCTTCACCAAGCTGGCGGTATTCCGCAAGTCATGAAGATTTTGCTTGATGGCGGACTCTTGCATGGTGATTGCATGACTATTACCGGCAAAACAATCGCTGAAACATTGAAAGATGTTCCCTCGGTACCGCGCGCCGATCAAAAGGTCATTCGTACTTTAGATAACCCACTGTACAAGCAAGGTCACTTAGCTATTTTGAAGGGCAACATCTCCCCCGAGGGTTGCGTTGCCAAGATTACCGGCCTCAAGAACCCATCCATTACCGGCCCTGCTCGTGTATTTGACTCTGAGGATGATGCAATGGCGGCCATCATGGCGCAAAAGATCAAAGACGGTGACGTCATGGTCATTCGTTACGAAGGCCCTAAAGGTGGTCCTGGTATGCGTGAGATGCTTGCCCCTACCTCTGCCCTCGTTGGTCAAGGTTTAGGTGAGACAGTTGGCCTCATTACTGACGGACGCTTCTCTGGCGGTACTTGGGGCATGGTGGTTGGTCACGTTGCTCCTGAAGCATTTGTGGGTGGCACTATCGCCCTCATCCAAGAAGGCGACTCTGTGACGATCGATGCCCATAAGCTACTCATTCAACTCAATGTGAGTGATGAAGAGATTGCTAAGCGACGTGCTGCTTGGGTACAGCCTAAGCCACGTTATACCCGCGGCTTACTTGCCAAGTATGCTCACCTCGCCAGCACTGCAAGTAAAGGTGCAGTAACGGATCTGAATTTGGATTAATCCCAAACAACAAATCCAATGCGGTAAAACAAAAGCCCCTAAGTAAAACTAGGGGCTTTTTTTCATACCTTTGCTACAAGTTACAAAAGCGAGTGCTTAGTGCTTCATCGCTCCGCCGTGGCCACCAGCAGGATTGCCCATCGCATTGACAGGCATCTTCACTTCAACTTCACCCGCTTTAGCAAACTTGAGTTTAACTGGGACAGTTTCGCCAGCAGCCAAAGGTGCTTTGATATTCATAAACATTAAATGTAAGCCGCCTGGCTTCAATTCCACTGCACCACCTGCTGGCACTGGTATATCTTTCACTTGGCGCATTTTCATGACATTGCCTTCCATGGCCATTTCATGCAACTGAACTTCACCTGATACTGGTGAGCTTGCAGAAATAAGTTGATCAGCAGCACCTTTGTTTTCAATCTTCATAAAGCCGCCAGCTACTTGCTGACCAGGAACTGTAGCACGCGTATAGGCGTTTTCAATTTGCACGCTACCAACTTTAGCATTTTGCGCTTGTACAGTAGCAGCCAAACCTAAGCCAACGACAGTAGCTAGTAAAGCATTTAATAATGTATTACGTTTCATTCGAACATCCTCCTAGTTAATCTTAAATCCCGAGATATCTCTCAAGTTCTTTTCCAAACTGCTCTCGCCCATTGGTACCAACAAAAAAACCAATTGGCACCTCTTTAGCGGAAGTCTTCAAAACCAAATCTTTTCCCGTTGATTCGTTATAAACCAACTTAGTCCAAATAGTGTTGAACTCATGCTGTTGAATCTTGCCACCCCAACTTCTTTCTAATAAGAGCTGCTTGCCGACAATCGTAATCTTTTCGTAATCCAATGCATGTCTTGTATAAACATATAAAGCAATCGTGACCGCTAGAATCTCAATAGAGGTAAAAATGAGAATTATCCAGGCCCCAATCAAATAAAAATAGCCTGCCACTAAAAGAGAAAAGGTCACAATAGATATGTAGAAACCTCCCACCTGCTTAGGGGAAAAGGAGCAATTTCTTTTCATCAACCAAGTTTGCATTCTGCTACTTTAACTCCAACAAAAAATAAAACTCATTCAGCTGGCCTATCAGACTCTATCAAGGGATAAGCATCTGCCACATAAGCTGGGCCCTTTGATAGCATGATAATTAAGGCGGCAATGGCTAAAGTCAGAACCATACTCAGAAAGAAGATCTCTGTACTGATAACCAAGATATCAATGATTCGCTCCGCTTTAGATGACAACAATAATCTTGCCAGCAAGCTAGGTAGTGAGATTGCTAGAACACCCATTACTGTAAATTGGGGTAACTGAAGCAAAACCTTGCGCTCCAAACCTGGCTCATAGGTTTGATACCCAGGCAGTTTTCTTAGCCACTTACTCATGCTGCAAGTCTATCGTAATAACTATTGGCGCTGCCACGTACGAAGATATCTCTTTTTTCAGCCAGTTCAGATCTCAGTGTATCGAGCCTCTCATCAATCATGGCATATACAGGTCGCAAAGATTTAGCCTGTTCAGATAAGAGGCTGCTGAGCTCCCTCTTGGAGAAAACACTCATACCAGCTGTACCCATTAAAGCAAAAATACCGGTGCCTAGCTGAAGCTTGTATTTTTCAATGTCGTTAATCTTTTTATACAAAATGGCCAGGTCTTTTAAATAGCTTCTACCAATCTTCTTGGGAACATAACCCAAGTAGTGATGGTCAAAACCCTGAATCAAGGCGTCATCTGAAGATAAGTCTTTAGGAAGCTTAACCAGAAGTGCCCTTCTAGAAGAATGATTAATCCAAATATACCGGATCAGTTCTACACAGGAGTAGCGGTCGATTGGCTTACGCGATGG
>NZ_NCFJ01000123.1:0-5987 GCF_002281105.1 Polynucleobacter sp. 35-46-11 | reverse complement strand
CCATACTTCTTATTCATAGCGCCAACTTCGGCAGCGTTATCTACCATCACGATTTTCATGCCAGGGCTATTGGCAAGGTCAGTAACGGCTGCAGTAGGTAGGCCACCAACCCAGAAGAAGGCATCGATTTTGCGGTCTTTAACGGCATTGACAGATTCAGCTACGCTCAAACGCTCGCGCTTCACATCTTTATCTTTATCTAAACCAGCAGCTTCGAGTAGGCGGAAAGCCATCACTTCAGTTGCGCTACCTGGGGCGCCAGTACTAACACGCTTACCTTTGAGGTCTTTCATGGATTTGATGCCAGTAGATTCAACTGTCACAACGTGCATGAGGTTTGGATAGAGCACCAAGAGGGAGCGCAAATCAATTTTCTTGTTAGTGAATTTACCTTCACCATCTTTAGCATCCTTAGCAGCATCAGCCATAGAAAAGCCAACATAAGGCTTGCCTGTGCCAATAAGGTTAAGGTTGTCTACAGATCCTCCAGTAACTTCAGCAGTCGCAGACATGCCTGGTACTTTGCTAGAAAGTACTGAGGCTAAGCCACCACCCATTGGGTAATAAACGCCACCGGTACCGCCGGTTGCAATTGAGAGGTTCTGCGCTTGTGCGGAACCGAACAACATGGCGAGAGATACTGCAATTACTTTAATAAGCTTCATTTTTTGTCTCCTGTTTTACTTCTATGTAATTAAAGGCCTGGCATGCTGAAATTGATTTTTTGTAGCTCGCTGAGTAACTTTGCTTGCTGGTCTGCGCTGAGTTGCATGAGTGGTGGGCGTACGCGTAACCACTCTGGATCTTTACTGAAATGGGCAACTGCAGTTTTCATACCGGCAATCATTTGATACTGAGCAAATACAGAGCGTACTTGATCTAAGGCAGCTTGACGTTGATCTGCGTCAGATTCTCTCCAATGGGCTGCTAATTCGGCAATAGCCCTAGGGTTTACGTTAGCGGTTGCAGAGATACAGCCAACTCCGCCAGCACGAAGGGCGCGCATGAGGAAGGTTTCACTGCCTGCGTAAACACGGAATCCTGATGGTGCTAACAGCTTGATAACAGATTCTGTGTAGGCCCAATCACCAGAACTGTCTTTCATACCGACAACAGTTTTGGGGTATTCCTTCGCTAAGCGCTCCAGCAAAGAAAGGCTAAGGTTGATCTTGGTGACAGGAGGGATGTTGTAAATGTAAATTTGCAAAGCTGTGTTGCCAACCTTTTGAATCACTTCTGAGAAGTAAGCAAAGAGACCATCATCAGTAATATCTTTGTAGTAGAACGGTGGCAGCATCAATACGCCGGCGCACTTATGTTCAAGCGCATGACGAGTCATATTGACCGCAGCATCAATAGATGTGGCACCCGTACCAGGCATCATGTGTGCTGGGTTTAAGCCGCCCTCTACTAGAGAGGTTAAGGTCGCCATCTTTTGGCGGGCAGACATAGAGTTGGCTTCAGAGTTCGTGCCGAAGATCGCTTGACCAACACCATTAGCCTCAAGCCATTGGCATTGCTTCAGTAATTTTTGCGCATCGGGACTACCGTCCTCTTTAAATGGAGTCAATACAGGTGAGAGCACTGCAGGTAGTGTGGAAGGGTGTAGGGAAATTGTCATACTTACTCCGTTTTAATTTTTTACTTCTGTCAGAAGTGTTTTTTTATTATAGAAAGCTTCTAAATTATCTATTGCTAAATTTGTCATCAATTGTCGCGTTTCAGAAGTAGCACTTCCAATATGCGGTGTTAGTAAGACATTATCAAGATTTAGAAACCCGATGTTTGGATTTGGTTCATTTTCAAATACATCGAGTGCTGCACCAGCAATGATATTTTGCTGCAGTGCAACTAAAAGTGCGGTCTCATCCACCACGCTTCCACGTGCAATATTGATGAGGAAGCCCTTAGTGCCTAAGGCCGATAGGACTTCAGCGTTAACCATTTTCTCTGTTTCTGGGGTGGCAGGGCAGGCCAAGAAAAGAACATCAGATGCCTTTGCTAAAGATTGGATATCGGGAAAGTACTCATAAGGAACTTCTTTACGGCTTGGGCCAGTGTAGGCAATCTTGACTTTGAATGCCTCTAGGCGTTTAGCCAGGTCTTGTCCGATGCGACCCATTCCCGCAATGCCGACGCACTTACCGGCAAGAGTAGTGGTAACTGTAAATAAACCTTTTGACCAAGCTGCACTTTTAACAAATTCATGCGCTTGGGGTATGCGACGCAATAAGCCGAATAGCATGCCAACCGCCAGCTCACAAACAGCGTCATTTAAAACGCCTGGGGTATTGCTAGCTTTGATTCCCTTGGCCTTGAGGTAGCCTAGGGGAAGGTTATCGTAGCCTACCCCACAAGTGGCAACCATCTTTAATAGGGGGAGTTTCTCGAGTAATGCGACGGGTAGTTGAGTGTTTGAGCGAATCAAAATGCTCTCGTAAGAGCCTGGGGGGAGCTTGGCGTTGAGGTCAGGGTAGCGAACCGGGGTAATGCGTTGGTCAATTGCCTTTTGCATTACCTCAGGAAATTGTCCGACCTGCAGTACTGAATTGACTGGGATCATGTCTCACTTACTTTTTTATTGGAATAATGAAAGTATTGTAAGAGGATTTGTAATCCTTATCTTGCCCCCCGAAGGAGAAATTGAGATGCTGTTTACCCCGTCTGAAACAAAGGTCGTCATCGTTGGTGGCGGCACTATGGGCGCTGATGTAGCGGCCGTATGCGCACGCGGGGGTTGTGCTGTTCAGGTGCTGGAGCCTACTACAGAGCGTCGAGCACTTTTGCCAGATTATTTTGCTAACACCATGATAGATCTGGGTTATGAGCATCGTCTCCATTTGCTAACGACTGCTGGCTCCTTGGAGGAAATAGATTGGTCTGAGATTGATCTGGTGATTGAGTGCGTCCCCGAGCGCTTGGATATTAAGCAAGAGTTATTTGCCAAACTGGAGCAGTACGCAAAACCGGAAGCAGTCTTGGCAAGTAACAGTACTAGCTTTCCAATCAGTGATATCTCAAAAGGATTGAAGACAGCTGCAAGGATGATTGGCTTGCATTTCTTCATGCCTGCACATTTAGTGCCTTGCGTAGAAGTGGTGTACGGTCAAAAGACTTCGCCCATGGTTGGCGAAAGCCTTTCTCGTTTGATGACAGCTTGTGGCATGGTTCCCGTTACCGTGAAAAAAGATTTGCCAGGTTTTCTGGCTAACCGCCTGCAGCATGCTTTATCGCGTGAAGCTTTTGCCATGGTCGATGCTGGCATTGCTAGTTTGGAAGATATCGATAAGGCCGTCCGCTTTGGCTTTGGCTTTCGTTATATCGCGGCAGGCCCTGCAATGCAGAGAGACCATGCGGGGCTAGATGTGCATGGTGCAGGTGGAGCGACGATATATCCAACTCTGAATAATTCCCCTGATATTGCGAAATGCTTAAGTGATCGTATCGCCAGCGGTAAGTTGGGTATGAAGACTGGCGAGGGTTTCTATTCCTGGACTGCAGAAACCATGAAAGCAGAGCGAGAGCGTTACCAAGAAGCCTTGCGGGAAGGATTAAAGATTATCCAAAAGGATTTGCCTGAGATTAAATAAATTCAGGGACAAGCTCTTGCATTGATTTATTCTGCAAGGATGAAAAAGATCATCCGTGTTTGGGATTTGCCGATTCGCCTGTTTCACTGGCTCTTAGTCATTTGTATTGTTCTGAGCTTTATTACCGTGAAGATTGGCGGTAATGCCATGGACTTCCATGCCTTAGTCGGCTATTGCGTTCTAAGCTTAATTATTTTTCGAATCTGCTGGGGCTTGATTGGTTCATACCATGCCCGCTTCATTCATTTTGTTCCAAGTCCTAAAGGACTAATTAATTACCTATTGGGCAAAACCAAGGCTGGTCTTGGCCATAACCCTCTAGGCGCCCTATCAGTTCTGGGATTACTTTTTTCAGTGGGTCTTCAGGCTGTGACGGGTCTATTTGCAAATGACGATATTGCTTTTGAGGGACCGTTTGCAAAATATGTTTCGAATGAAACGGTTCAGGTGCTCACCTCAATTCATTACTTCAATGAAAACATTCTCATCATATTGATTGCACTCCATCTTTGTGCGATTGTGTATTACCAAAAATTCAAGGGCGAGAATTTAATCAAACCCATGTTGGTGGGCGATAAAGAAATTGACCCAAGCGATCAGGCAAACTATCTGCCATCTGACTTGGGTCAGGCCTCCAAGGATGGAGGTCTGCAACGCGGCTCGGCTTTATTGCTGCTGAGCCTGATTGCGGTAATTCTGGTTTACTTCATTAAGGGCTGATTACTTTTTCTTAAAGTCATCATGGCAACCTTTGCAGGTAGCACCAGCTGCACCAAAGGCCTTCTTGATGGCTTCTTGATCGCCTGACTGTGCTGCAGTGTTCAGGTTGGCTACGGCAAGCTGCATTTTTTCTCCAGCAGCTTTAAATTTAGCATTGTCTGACCAAACCCCTGGAAGCGCATTGCCACCCTCAGTGCCTGGACCAAATGCTTGCCATGGCAAAGTGGAGAGAGTTGCAACAACTGCTGCATTCTTGGCTACCTCATCTTTGTTAAATGGGGCCTCACCTTTAACTACTGCGCCAATTTTCCCAAAAGAATTAGCCATCACCGTATAAACACTTTGACGATACTTAATTGCATCTTCGGGTTTTTTAAATTGTGCATAAGCGATTCCGCTTGCCAATAATGTTGGTGCAAGTGTTGCTAAAACAAGGTGCTTGAGTTTCATAAGGGCTCCATTCATTTCTTTAAAAGTGGTGCTAAAAATACTTGTATTCAGAATACTCCCGAATACTGGGTTTTGCCGATAGAAATTTTAGAAAACCATCTGTAACGGCAGTGTCACGAAGTAGAGGATGGATTTAAAGAAGGCAATCAAAGGCTCCATCCAAAAACTGCCAATGACGCCGGTAAATACAAGCCCTAGAACAATAAAGAAGCCCCAGGGCTCCAGCTTGCCTAAGGCAATTGATTGGCGCGCCGGCAAAAGGCTGGATAGAATGCGACCCCCGTCTAGGGGTGGTAGAGGGAACAGATTAAACACCATGAGCACTAAATTCCAAGTAATGCCAGCTTGTGACATTCCCAATAAGAACTGCTCATTAACTCCAAATCCAATGAGAGTAATCAAGAAAATGGCCCAAATGAGGGCTTGAGCGAAATTTGAGCCAGGTCCTGCTAGGGCTACCCAAATTGAGTCAATTCGGGGGTTGCGTAAGCGCCCAAAGTTCACCGGTACTGGCTTGGCATAACCAATTAAAAATGGTGAGCTTGCCAAAATCAACATCAGGGGGATCAGGATAGTGCCCACTGGATCTATATGTTTAATGGGGTTCAGGCTGACCCTGCCCAGCATATACGCGGTATTGTCACCAAAATAGCGGGCTGCATAGCCATGCGCTGCCTCATGGATGGTGATGGCAAAAATCAAAGGAATCGCATTAATAGCGATAGCTTGGATAGAATAGTCAGTAATCATGGCAATATGATATCCATAGGAGCAAAAAGTGACTGACGATAAAAAACCTGAATCAAAAACCCTGGCTAAGCCAGTAGCAGCTAAGCCTGTAGCCCGTCCACCAGCCCCAAAAGGCCCATCTGGTCCTGGCGGAAGGCCTCAGGCAGGCTTTGGCGGCGGAAAAGGCATGATGCGTAAGGCTGGCCGCGGCCGATAGTGGATAATTGCAGCACTATTTAATGTGTTTAATGAGGATTTAGCATGAACGAATGGCATAAAGAGTCGAAAGAAGAAGTCAATAAGAAAATCATCACCTTGATCGTGATGTTGGCAGCCGCTACTAGCTTGGCTATTTTGTTTGCTTTAGTTGCAGCTCATACTGGTTACGTATTCGGCTAATCCGTATTAATGACTAGCCATCGCCAACCTGCAGTATTTGCAGGCCATGGCAGTCCGATGTACGCCATTGAGCCCAATCGCTACACAGCGGCATGGGCC
>NZ_NCFJ01000122.1:0-5994 GCF_002281105.1 Polynucleobacter sp. 35-46-11 | reverse complement strand
TTACTAGCCCACGGAGATACAGTTCCAAAGCGCGGTATGGCAATAGCAGATTGCTTCTCAGATGCTTTACTAAATAAGGAACCAGAACCCTTGATTAGCGACACAAAAGTTTGTCCGTAAGTCAGCAGACTTTCGAGCACCTCTTTGTCTTTGGTATTGAGTTCAGACTCAGACCAAATGAAATGAAGATATTGAGCCTCTATGGACTCAAGTTGGATTCCCTGGGCTGCGAGCGAAGCTAAAAGTCGCTGTTGGCGGAAGGCTGAAAGGGCATTTGCCCCGGGCAAGCAACAGAATGATGACATGCCAAGATTATAAGGTTTTGATCAAGCTAGGCGACCACCCTGAAGGCTTAATTGGCGCCCTGACCGTGCAGCCAAGGCAGGATCATGGGTCACCAGAACCAGGGTTGAGGAATTCTCCCGATTCAGCTCAAAAAGAAGCTCAATCACCCTATTTCCACTTGCCTCATCAAGGCTCCCAGTGGGCTCATCAGCAAATAGGATGGCAGGTTTATTGATAAAGGCCCGGGCTAAAGCCACACGTTGTTGCTCACCCCCAGAGAGGGTCTTCGGAAAATGGTTTGATCTTAGACTTAATCCCACCTTATCCAGCCACTCAGCAGCAGCCTGCCTTGCCTCAGATTGCTTAACGCCAGTAATCTCCAGGGGGAGCATTACATTCTCTTGGGCGGTTAAATGGGGCAATAGCTGAAATGATTGAAAGACAAAGCCAACGGATTGGCCTCGTAAACGGGCCCTACCATCTTCATCTAATAGATTTAAGTTTTGTCCCATCAGGTATATCTGACCTGTACTTGGGAGATCGAGACCGGCTAGAAGACTTAACAAAGTGCTCTTTCCAGACCCAGAGGCACCCACAATAGCCACACTCTCGCCTTGCTCAATTTGAAAGCTGAGTTCATGCAAAATGACTAAGTCGCCATCAGCAGTGTTTACTAGCTTGCCCACGCGCTCAGCAACAATGGAATTAGACTGTTTGTTCATGTGGAAATTTCTTAGAATGGAAAAATGCGGATTCAACTATTAACTAGTAATAAATTCATTACAGGTCTATTTTGCCTCTTAATGAGCATTTCTTCCTGGGCTCAGGTCAAGCCAGTGGTCCTAATTTTAGGAGATAGTCTTTCAGCCGAATATGGCCTGCCTCGTGGAACTGGATGGGTCAACCAACTAGAAGGACAGCTTATCAGGGACAAGAGCCCATGGAGCGTATTTAATGCCAGCATTAGCGGTGAGACAAGCTCAGGAGGACTAAGTCGCCTCCCTAATCTATTAAGTCAAAAGAAACCGGGAATAGTTCTGATAGAGCTCGGAGCAAATGATGCCTTGCGTGGTTTGCCTATAAACCAAACTGAAACGAATCTACGCAAGATGATTCAGATGAGCAAGAAATCAGGCGCCAAGGTTTTGCTCTGTGGCATACAGATTCCTCCAAACTATGGCCAAAATTACACCATGCAATTTAAAGAGCTTTATGCTCAACTGGCCAAACAAGAACGGATTGAGTTGCTACCCTTCTTCTTGGAAGGCGTTGCCACTAGGCCAGAATTATTTCAAGCGGATCGCCTACACCCAAATGTTGAAGCGCAAAGCGTTATCTTTCAAAACGTATGGGGCTCAATGGCCCCATACAGTAGCTTGCTAAAAAAGCTACCTTAAATTTAACTGCCTGAGCTTGCTTGTTTGAGTGGGTTAATGACTTTAACGCCAGCACTATTGCGCCAGTAAGCCATAAAACCTGCAAATTCTGACTGTGCAGCCAATGCTTGAATCTGTTGTGCTTGCGCATTACGCACCTTAGCATCAACGACCGGTGGTTGGCGAACCTGGTCAATGCGATAAATAGTAGTGCCTACACCTGGATTTGCCACTGAAACTACGGCAGGTAATTTGCTTGCGTTAACAGACATGACCTCATCCATTGAAGCCCCTACTAGGCTACCCGGCTTATTTCTCGAGATCCAGCTAGCGCTTCCAAAACCAGCAGCATTCTTCGGGTCCTTTTCAAGTGCCAAAAATTTTTCACTGGCATCCGCAATGGCTAGTTTCTCGGCAGCACGTTGAGTAACTTGGCGCTTCACTTCAGCCGCAACTTCTTTAAAAGGCAAAGTTTGCGCAGGGTGTAGCGTCACAACGCGAGCAGATACAAAGACACCTGGCGCTGTTTGGACGGCCTCAGTATTGCGCTTGTTCTTCAGAGCCTCATCGCCATAGAGGGACTGAACCACTTTAGGATTAGCCAATGGATGATCACTGGATACACCGGACGCACCACTACGTGTTACGCCCTTCTGAGTTTGAATACTGAGCTTTAATTTATCAGCAGCCGGTTTCAGACTATCAGCTTGATCGTAAGTGATGTTTGCAAACTGATCTGCCTTTTCGCTAAACACTTTCGAATCTTCTTTGGGATCAGCCTTCAGGACGATGTATTCCACATCGATATATTCAGGGCGCTCGAATAGCTTGGCATTAGCCTCATAAAAGGCTTGTAACTCTTCGGGGCTTGGATTTACTTTGGATAAATAATCTTTAGCATTGAACTGCAAAGTTTGAACTTGTCTTTCAGTCTCATATAAGGACAAAATAATTTGAGACAGTTTTGGGTTGGTCAACTCCGTACGTGCAACCGAATTCACTAACTGTTGAATTTTCAAGTCAAAGCTTTGGCTGGCATAAAACTGCTCTTCATTCATGCCATTGCTTGCCAGCAACTGTTTAAAACGAGCATCGTCAAATTTTCCGTCTTCACGATACAAAGCACGAATCTGCGGAATCATTTGGAGGCTATTAACAAGCTCTTGTTTCCCTACCTGTAAACGCAGATCGCTCACAGCAAATCCCAAGATGCGCTGTTGCAGCAATTCGTTCAAGATTGCCTGACGAAACGGTAAGCTTTGAGCAATCTGTAGATTTCCACCAACGCGCTCTGCTTGACGCTTTGCCGCCATATCGACTTCTTGGAGCGTAATGGGGTTGCCATTCACTTTAACTAAGTCGGTTTCCTTATCCATGAATTCGGAGTAACTTGAGATCCCGAATAATGCGAATGAGGGAACAATAAACAGCATGAGTACAAACTGCAAAATCTTACGGTGTTTACGTACTGAATCAAACATGGATTAATCGCTCGAAAATAAAGTCAATAACGCGAGTGTACTAGGCTGGGTGTCTAGAGAAACTAGAAAGCCTAAGAAAGGAAACTGAAAGGTGGTTTGGGGAACTGGTGGGCGCTGACGGGATCGAACCGCCGACATTCTGCGTGTAAGGCAGACGCTCTACCATCTGAGCTAAGCGCCCCAATTTATTACAGACGAGATTGTAACCTAGTGTGAGGACATAAGAGAGATTCTTCATCAAAATGAACTTAAATGAGTCGCTTAATTTGACTCAAAATCCCTCAAATATCCCCTAGACATCAATGCTTTAAAGCCTCTCCAGAAGAAATCTTTTCATTGGCCTTGCTAGCTTCAGCAGCCTGTTTAGCGAGTTCTTCTGGTGTTGGATCAGGCAAAGCAACTGGTTTTCTCTCTAATGCTAATTCAAGAACCTTATCAATCCAACGTACCGGCACAATTTCAATCGCATTCTTGACGTTATCCGGTATGTCGATCAAATCTTTGACGTTTTCCTCGGGAATCAGGGCAAGCTTAATACCGCCACGATGAGCTGCTAATAACTTCTCTTTGAGGCCACCAATCGGAAGCACTTCGCCGCGCAAGGTAATTTCCCCAGTCATCGCCACATCAGAACGAATTGGAATCCCAGTAAATACGGATACGAGGGCTGTTGTAATTGCAATGCCGGCAGACGGGCCATCTTTTGGTGTTGCGCCATCTGGAAAGTGAATATGAATATCTTTCTTCTCGAAGGCTTCATCTGCAATTCCCAAAGCTCTTGCTCTCGAGCGCACCACAGTTTTTGCCGCTTCCACAGACTCTTTCATAACGTCACCGATCGAACCGGTGCGAGTAATAACACCCTTACCAGGCATGACCGCTGCTTCGATTGTCAGAAGATCTCCGCCAACCTCAGTCCAGGCTAAACCTGTAACTTGGCCAACTTGATTCTCTTTTGCCGCCAAACCAAAGTCATACATCTTGACCGAGAGGAATTTCTCGAGATTGTCAGCATCCACAGTAACTGGGGCAGCCTCTTTCTTCAGTAGCAATAACTTGACTACCTTGCGGCAAATCTTACTGATCTCTCGCTCCAAAGAACGCACACCAGCTTCACGTGTGTAGTAGCGAATCATGCTGCGAACAGCGGATTCCTCAATCTTCAACTCGTCTTTCTTGAGGCCATTATTTTTAATCTGTTTAGGGATTAAATAGTTAATCGCAATACTAGTCTTCTCATCTTCGGTATAGCCTGCAAGACGAATAATTTCCAGACGATCCAGCAAAGGACCGGGAATATTCAGTGAGTTCGACGTCGCAACAAACATCACATCGGACAGATCAAAGTCAACTTCAACATAGTGATCTTGAAATGTGTGGTTTTGCTCTGGATCTAATACTTCCAGCAAGGCACTCGCAGGATCACCGCGGAAGTCCATGCCCATCTTATCCACTTCATCCAAGAGGAATAGCGGATTGCGCACGCCAACCTTAGTCAAGCTAGAAAGAATTTTGCCGGGCATAGAACCGATATAGGTACGACGATGACCGCGAATCTCGGACTCATCACGCACGCCACCCAAGGCCATGCGGACAAACTTACGGTTAGTTGCACGGGCAATAGATTGACCCAGAGAGGTTTTACCAACTCCTGGAGGGCCAACTAAACACAGGATGGGAGCCTTGACGCGATCTACACGTTGTTGAACCGCAAGGTACTCCAAAATACGTTCTTTAACTTTATCCAGACCGTAATGATCCTCATCTAATACTTTTTCGGCGTTAGTTAAATCATTATTGATCTTGGTTTTCTTCTTCCAAGGAAGCGTTACCAATGTATCAATGAAATTGCGAATCACTGTCGCCTCAGCAGACATTGGTGACATCAGTTTAAGTTTCTTCAGCTCAGACTCGGCCTTCTTCAATGCTTCCTTAGGCATACGAGCAGCCTTAATGCGCTTCTCGAGTTCCTCGAGATCAGCACCCTCTTCGCCCTCGCCTAATTCTTTTTGAATGGCTTTAACCTGTTCATTCAGGTAATACTCGCGCTGACTCTTTTCCATCTGGCGCTTTACGCGTCCACGAATACGTTTCTCAACTTGAAGAATGTCGATCTCACTCTCAAGATCAGCCAAGAGACTTTCTAAACGCTGAACCACGTCAGTCATCTCTAGCAAGCGCTGCTTCTGCTCAAGCTTGACTGGGAGATGAGCGCAAATCGTATCCGCTAAACGACTTGGGTCGTCAATGCCGCCCAATGAAGACAGAATTTCTTGAGGAACTTTCTTATTCAGTTTTACATACTGGTCAAACTGCGCCATGATGGCACGACGCAATGCTTCAGTTTCATGTGCATCTAACGCTGACATAGGAGTTGGGGTTGCCTCACAGGCAAAGTAGCCAAGGCTATCTTCGACTTGACTTACTTCAGCGCGTTGTACGCCCTCAACCAATACCTTAACAGTGCCATCTGGCAACTTCAGCATTTGCAGAATGTTGGCGATACAGCCGACCTCGTAGAGGTCCTCAACGCCTGGCTCATCCTTAGCAGCCGTCTTTTGAGCAACTAAAAGCACATTTTTGCCAGTTTCCATGGCGGCTTCTAGGGCTTTAATTGATTTTGGTCGCCCTACAAATAATGGGATAACCATGTGCGGGAACACCACGACATCTCTCAATGGGAGAAGTGGTAGTTGAATAGGTTCAGAGGGTAGTAATAAGTGGCCAGGCATGGGGCAATTCCTCCAAAATAGTCATTCCGTAAAAATCTCTAAAAATGCCGCACCACTACATACGGACATAATTTAGGAATAGGATACTACCTATATGGGTGTCACCAAGTGAAAAACAAG
>NZ_NCFJ01000121.1:0-6015 GCF_002281105.1 Polynucleobacter sp. 35-46-11 | reverse complement strand
GTCTCTATGCTCAATCTCTTGGGTGATCTTTGGTATGAAGGTAGTGAAGACAAGACAAGAGAGCCTGCTTGGGATAAGGTGCTCTCGCATCCAGATGCCAAGTTACATCTCTATGGAAAATCCGATCCACGCATGGGTCGCAAGATGGGTCACATCAATTGTTTGGGTGAGTCACTTAACCAAGCGCGTCAAAATTGCGTAGCTGTTGCGCTTGAATTAGGGATTGAGCCCTAGAAATGTCCAGCGATAGTAGCTCACTACAATCATCTGCGGTAATTAACGAAGCAGTACAAACTTTGCGAGATGGTGGCTTAGTTGCCTTTCCGACTGAGACTGTTTACGGCTTAGGGGCAGATGCGAAGAATCCTGATGCAGTTAAGCGGATTTTTACCGCTAAAGGCAGACCATCCAATCATCCGCTCATTGTCCATTTGGCAGCCCCTGATAGGTTTGATCAATCCCAAATCGATTGGGTTCCAGTTCTATCGCCCTGGGTAAGAGACTTATCAGAGGATGCCTTAAGACTCATTAATGCCTTTTGGCCAGGTCCACTGACCTTGGTCTTTAAAAAAGATAAAAGCGTTTTAAACGAGCTTACCGGCGGTCAAGATACCGTGGCGATTCGGGCGCCTGCGCATCCGATTGCACAAGAATTGCTGCGTAAGTTTAAGGGTGGGGTGGTTGCTCCTTCGGCTAATCGTTTCGGCAAAGTATCTCCTACGAGCGCTGCTGATGTCCGTAGCGAGTTTGAAGGTATGTTGGAGCTCATGATTTTGGATGGTGGTGACTGCGAAGTCGGCATTGAATCGACCATCATTGATTTATCTTCTGGTGAGCATCCAGTCTTATTGCGCCCAGGCCTCATTACTCCAGGAGAAATTTTTACCAAGACGGGTATTAAAGTCTATTTGCCTGGTGAAAGTGATTTAGTGAAGCAGGGTGGAGATGCACCAAGAGTCTCTGGTAGTCTTCGTGCCCATTACGCTCCGACAACCCCTCTCAGAATGTATGCGCCGGGCAGAGTCTTGGATGCACTCAGCGAGTTCCCAGATATTAAGTCGCGGGTAGCAGTTGCTGTATGGGATTCAGACTCTTCATTAGGCGATGATGGGCATCCATCAGCTCATTTTGAGGAAGTGATTGTGCCTAGTGATAGTGCTGCATTTGCGAGTCGCTTGTACCGCTCTTTGCGAGATTTAGATCAGCAAGGCTGGGATCTAATTCTGTTTCCGGAGCCTCCGGTGGGCGAGGAATGGGATGGTGTTCGAGATCGACTTCAACGCGCCTGTTTTGGATCTGGCCCATCATTTAATAGCCATGCCAAGAGTTGATCGTGCGCATCTAGACCTTTCAAAGCATTTGGATGGTTTATGAAAGAGGTCACAGCGTACATTTTTCCAGACTTACTCATCACATAACCTGATATTGCCCGTACATCTACGAGTGCTCCAGTTTTTATTCGGGCCTCAGGCTTTTTCTTCAAATGCAAAAATTTCCGCAAATGTGCCATGAGACGGTTTTTCATCGTGCCATCTGTGCCTGCAATTGGTAGGCTGTTATAAAAAGTATCTGCTACCGATAAGTTGCGGGCTGCAACCAATAGTTGAGTCAAATGCTCGGCTGATACTGCCTCATTACGAGATAGGCCGGAGCCATTTTCAATTACGAGTTCCGGAAACTGAAGATCCAATCCCTTTAGCCAGCTCTGAATCACCAGCTCACCATTTTCAGTAGTCGCTGGTTTACCCATCTTTTCTAATGCTAAGGTCAACATCAATTGCCTTGCCATTACATTGTTGGAAAACTTATTGATATCTTGCACATCATCAGCCAAAGGGATGCCTTCAAACTGCAGCAGCAGTCGCGCCGCTAGGGGAACGGTACCAGACTTTCCGGTGGGTGCTTGAGCCCAAGTACCGCCAGAGAGCTCCCAGGCTGCAGCAAAGCCTTGGGCAAGGAAGGTATTGGCATCTAAAGCAACGACGTTGTAGTTCACCCCTTTGCAGGCATTAGGAAAGCTGCCAGAAAACTGAGCAGTCAGTAATTGGTTGGTAGTAGCCCCATCACCCTCGGGATCCAGGTTAAAACGAAGATTGCTTTTCCAGTCATCACAAGACCGATTGACCAACTGCATTTGGTTAACCACTTTGAGTTTGGATAGTGGTGGCGTGTAGCTGATATCGATAAAGTCAGCAGTGCGTGACTTACCTAGTTGAAATGAGAGGGTTCTAAAAGCGTACAGCAGGGGATCTGGTGGGACGTTATAGGCGCGCAAAGATTCGCCATCGATCGTGTTGTGTTCCATCACGCTAGGCGCATAGGCGCTTCTATCAAAGAATAAGTTGCCATCAATTTTCTGGATGCCCAAATTCTGTATAGCGTTCATCATTTTGGCGAATTCTTCGGGGATTAGCTTTGGATCGCCGGTGCCTTGCAAATAGAGATTGCCTTTGAGAGTACCTTGACGAATAAGTCCATCGGTATAAATGTTTGTACGCCAACGATATTGAGGCCCTAGGACATCTAATCCTGCGAGGGTGGTGATGAGCTTCATGGTGGATGCAGGGTTCATTGCCTGCTGCGAACGCCAGTCTACCTCTGTTTTTGCTGTCACTTTTCCTGGTCGAGCCTGATCAATTTCCATTACTGAAATACTGATTGCATCTTTGGGAATCTGATTTTTCTCAAGGCTAGCTGCTACAGCCTTAGGTATGAACTTCAGAGCGGCGTCCTTCGATGCCAAGTCCGCAGAGTACGCCTGAGGGGCCAGGAGTAGGATGGCTAGCCCAAGCAACACGACGTGAGCTTGGGCTAGGACTGAGCTTGAAGAATTCTGAGTACGCATTCCCTATAGGATAAACCTTGATGCCCAGCCTACGACAACAGCCACAAATTAATGCCGATATCTTTTCTTATAAGTCTCAATAGTTTGATTTTGTTCTTCGAGTAGGGTGACGAATTGATCTATGCGATCTGAAAGTGGCCCCTCAATTTCAAGCGATTCACAGGCATGGATAAATTCGTTGGCTTGCAACAGTTGTGCTCCACCTTTGACTTTATGGATCAGACTTCGTAACTGCGCCTCATTGATAGGGGCTTGACCACTATTTAACCGAAGCTGACTCAGAACCTCTAGATGTACCTTTTCAATTTCTTCCAGGATTACGACGATTTGGCGGGGATCGTCTTTAATGAGATTGGAGAAAGCGTCAAATGAGTAGACCTCATTACTACAGACGGGGTCTTGGCTGGACTCAAAATAGCGCATGAGTTCATTCTCAAGAGCACCAAGACTTAGCGGCTTGATGAGCACGCCATTCATACCGGAGGATAAAAATTGGTGGCGGGAGTCTAAAGCGTAAATATCGGCTGTGACAGCAATAATGACTAATTCACGATTACCCAGGGATCGGATTTGTTTAGCCAATTCAGAACCTTGCATTCCGGGCATAGACTGATCTGTGAGCATGAGATCAAAATGGTGGTCTTTCAGTAGCATGAGTGCAATGGCAGCATTCTCACAAACATGGGTGTGTATTCCTAATGCCTCTAATTGCAAAGACAAAATTTGTCGGCTGGCTGGGTGATCTTCCACTACTAAGGCATGAATGGAGCAGTTTTTCCTTCCCGCCCTTTTCGAGATCAAGTTTTTGGATGGCGATTCTAATGAGTCGAAGCTAGTAGGCTGGGGAGCAGCAATACTCGTTCTAGGAAAGGCCACCGAAAAGTGAACATTACTTCCAAAGCCTGGAGCGCTTTCAAAGTAGAGATGACTGTTCATGGAGTTCACTAGATGATTGGTGATCGTCAGTCCAAGCCCTGTACCCCTAGCTTGTTCAGAATGGCAAGATTCCTGCGTAGTCGGTAATTGCTCAAAAGCTTGCAGAGCCAATTTAATTTGCTCGCTGCCCATGCCCACCCCAGTATCGATTACTCTGAACTCAAGTAATTGGCCAGCATGATCATCTGCCAGTACGGTGGTGGAAAAGTACACCTCACCTTCCTTGGTGAACTTAATTGCGTTGCTCAGTAAGTTTTGCAGAACTTGTCGTAGACGCAATGAATCAATCATCAGAACTTCAGCGATTCTGGGGTCAATCGAGGTATGTAGAAGAAGATTTTGTTTCTGGGCTACCGTGGAGAACGCCGCATGAATATCCATGATCAATTGATGTGGATTGCACGGTTCTAGATTGAGGGTGAGTTTGCCAGCTTCAATCTTAGAAATATCCAGTACTTGATTGAGCATCCCTAAAAGCGATTCAGCTGAAGCTTGAGCGCTCTTTAATAGCGGTTTATCTTTTTTAGGAAATTGCGCGCTACTGAGTAGCAGCTCTTGAACTCCCAAGATGGCATTCATGGGAGTGCGAATTTCGTGACTCATGGTTGCGAGAAAAGCGGATTTGGCTGCATTGGCCTTTTCGGCTAATTCTTTGGAGTTCAGTAACTCAAGAGCAGTTTTTTTCTGATGAAAATACTTTCTTTGGAGCTGGTAGAGCATCACCCCACCAATAATGAATACCAATATTGCGCTTAGCCAGGGTAGTAGGCTTGATTTTGGCTTGGCCTCATCACCTAAGGCAAAGAGCTGGCGTGAGGCAATGGGATCCAAGTCATTTAAAAAGTGACTCAATACATCATGCAGGGGAGCATCTTGATCTGAGATTAACCAGCGATAGGCAAATGGATCTCGACTGTAAAGCCCATCTATTTTTAGATCTGAACTTGGGGTTTCTTGTATCAATCGACGCGCTAAGCGGATTGGCATCACCAATGCCTCGATATCGCTTTTGATCAGGGATTGCATCAAGTCATTAGGTGACTGAGCCTCTTTATCTTTGGCATAGTCATCAAAGATGGAGGGCGTATTCTCAAGACCCCTATCAAAGTAGGCAATTTTTAGGATTGGCGAATCCAGCTTGCTTGAGCTCTTAGTGACAATGGCATCATGCCCCCAAAAGATAGCTTCAGACAGGGAGCCAAATTGCAGGACATGGTCATTAATGCTAGGCGGATCAATAATGAAATCCACATCGCCCTTGCTGAGTTGTTTTAAACCTTCTTGATCAGATTTTCTCCATACCGCTACATATTGCTGTCGGGTGCATTCTTCAATTTTTGATAGTAGGGCTTTAAATGGTGCTGCACTTTTTTCCTGATTGGCTTGGGCAAGATAGGGGGCATATTTTTCGTGAATGCTAAATCGCACAACTGGGTGGGCATCGATCCATGATTGCTCTGAAGCGCTAAAGGGGCCGGCGTAAGTTGCGCCACCATAGATGCAGCAGAGTGCCAATACTTTATTCAATATGAATCGATGCATGCTAGCTTTAGCTTTCGATGATGTTGTTCATGCGGCAGAACAAGATCAAATCGGCAATATTGTTAATGCCTAGTTTGTCAAAGACTCTAGTCTTATAAGTCGCCACAGTCTTATTGCTGATGTGTAGTAAGTCTGATATCTGCTGATTGGTGTTGCCTTTGCCGAGATACTTCATGACTTGCAGTTCGCGATCGGATATCAGCGCCAATTTGTCGTTGTCACTTAAAGAGGTGTTGCCGTTCTTCCCATGCGTGAAAAACGTATATCCCTGCGAGATAGCAACACATGCAGCCAGAATGACATCGGCACCAGCGGTCTTATTGACAAAACCATGAGCACCTAAGGATCGCACTCTACCCCCATAGACAGCTTCATCTAAGCTGGATAAAACGAGAATGCGAACGTCAGGGTGCATCAAGCCAATCCGGCGAATGACATCAAAGCCATCGGTCTTGGGCATATCTAAATCTAAAATCACCATATTGGGATTGACTTCTTTGATCGAGCGAAGACACTCTTCCCCATGCTGCGCTTGTCCTGCTATCTCAAAAAGCAACTGATCTTGCAACATACTTTTTAATGCCATCAGCATTGCTGGATGGTCATCTACCAACATCACGCGTTTTCTCATTACTTGTCTCCGTTTAGGTTTTTATGAGGGTGCAGCGAAAAAATGGCCTTAGCGATACGGC
>NZ_NCFJ01000120.1:0-6095 GCF_002281105.1 Polynucleobacter sp. 35-46-11 | reverse complement strand
ACCCGCGCCACATTGGCATAACCAGTCCAAGCACCAGCACTGGGGACACCACCCATACCCAATAAATCACCACTAAAGTTCTGTCTTTGCTGCCAGTCATAGCGCCAACGATCCGTGCCAGTTTTGCGATCGTAAGGCAGATAGTCACCCATTAAGTTGCCAGAGTACTGCTTATCCAAAAACTGATACTTAGCGCCCAATTGCACTCCACGTTGGCCCATTACTCGAGGCAACAATAGCAAGTCACGATTAGGCGCAATATTGACGTAGTAGGGCGTCGTCACATCAATACCATTATTGGAGTTATAACCAGCTACCGGTGCCAGAATTCCGGAACGGCGTTGATTTGATGTTGGTGCAGTGAAGTAAGGAACATAAGCAATGGGTACATCAAAGAATCGCATAACACCGTTTGTACCAACCATTTCTTTTTGCTCGTTATCAATCTCAAGCGTACTAGCCGTGAAATACCAATCTAAGTTTTCTGGGGTGCAAGTTGTATAAGTTGCCTTATCAAACACAAATACATCTGAAGTTTCAATCGTTAATTTTTTTGCATTGCCACTTGCTCTGTTATCACGCAATTCGTAATTCGGAGATTCCATTTCACCATCACGAGCATCTACCCGAAAACGCGCCTTTGGTCCTTTGAAAGATGTGTTACCTTTTGAAAATTCAGTATTGCCCAATAAGTTAGCTACATCAGAATCAGGATCATATTTAATTTCATCGGCTTTGATCACTGCACCGTTACGTCGAATTTGCGCACGTCCCTTTAAGCGCATTTCACGATCGACAATTCCATCAATCGAATCACTGGAAGTAAACGTCAATGCATTACCATCAGCGATAGGCTTACCAACCCGTAATTGATCATCCAACTTTAAGACAGTGACATCGCCACGATCGGGGATTAATACGGAGTTAGCAGAGCTACCTAATGACTGTGATGAAGGAGGTAAAGGTGCAGGTGCCTGAGCCATACTTAAGTGGGCAAATTGCGACAATGCAACCCCCATCATTACGCGTAGGGTGACAGATAAAAAAAGAGGGGCACAAAGGCCAGCGCGACGGCGATAATGACTCATAGATCCAGACCCCGCTATTATACGAATCGACCATGACTGACTCTCGCTTAGACACCCTCCGTAACTGGCTAAAAGGCCTTGAACCTAGCTGGCAATTAGATCTCCCCACTTTAGCCCCCGCCTCGGCAGATGCCAGCTTTCGACGGTATTTCCGGATTGAGTCCAAAAACCCGGATTTTCCGACTTTGATCGTGATGGATGCCCCACCCCAACATGAACCCTTAGATGCCTTTATTAAGGTCGATTTATTGCTTGAAAATGCCGGTTTAAATGTCCCGAAAATTCTAGAAAAAAATGTCGTCGAGGGCTTTCTTTTACTCAACGATCTTGGCACTAAAACTTTCCTTGCAGAGCTCAATTCTCAGAGTGCGGATCATCTATACAAAGATGCGACACATGCTTTAGTACAAATGCAGTTAGCGAGCAAACCTGATGTCCTGCCAAACTATGATGAAGCACTTCTACAACGTGAGCTTGATTTATTTCCTGAGTGGTATTTAGGAAAGCATTTGCAGATGGAGTTAACTGAACTTCAAATCTCTCAAATGAAGCAAGCATTCGAACTCATTATTCAAAATAATCTTGCTCAAGCAAAAGTCTACGTTCATCGAGACTATCACTCACGCAATCTGATGGTGACCGAAAAAAATAATCCCGGTGTTATCGATTTTCAAGATGCAGTTTATGGCCCGATTACTTACGATGCTGCCTCACTCTGGCGTGATGCATACATTGCATGGCCCGAAGAACGCGTGATAGATTGGGTCATTAAATTTTGGGAAGCTGGCCGCAAAGCAGGATTGCCAATGCCAGATGATTTTGGTCAGTTCTATCGTGACTTCGAGTGGATGGGCTTACAGCGACACCTCAAAATTTTGGGGATTTTTGCAAGGCTATTTCATCGCGATGGTAAAGATGGCTATCTCAAAGATATTCCATTGGTACTCGAGTACGCGATTGCAACCGCAAATCGCTATATTGAATTAAAGCCCTTGGCACGTATTTTGGAATCGACACGCTCCAAACAGAATTAGTCATCATCAATCATGAATAAGCGCAATCTCGTTCCTTGCTTTTTACTGGCCGCAGGTCGAGGCGAACGCATGCGTCCACTAACTGATGAGCTGCCTAAACCACTCCTCACCATTAAAAACAAATCCTTACTCGCCTGGCATTTAGAGGCACTCAGTGCGGCAGGCATTGAGAATGTGGTGATTAATCATGCTTGGCTTGGCAATAAGATTGAGCAAGCCCTAGGAAATGGCAGTCAATTTAATTTGAATATTGCCTACTCTCCAGAAACTATCGCCTTAGAAACAGCAGGTGGCATTTGTAAAGCACTCCCCTTGCTGAACCCCAGCGATTATTTCTTGGTGATTAATGGGGATGTTTTTAGCCCAAATCTACCGATTGCGCAGCTTTTGGAACAAATTTCCAGTTTACGAAGCATGCCAAATCAACCTTTGGCACATCTTTTGATGGTTCCCAATCCAGTTCAACACCTCGAGGGGGACTTTTATCTCAAAGGCTCCCAAGTGGCCTCCGAATCTCTGGCCGATGCCGAAAAACTAACTTTTTCCGGTATCGGCATCTACCATCGAGACCTCTTTAAAGATGTAGAGTTGGATGTACCTACTAAATTAGCCCCACTCCTCAGGGAGGCTATGGCCAAAAATCGAGTGTCTGGTGAAAAATATGCCGGTCCGTGGCACGATGTAGGTACACCTCAACGATTACAAGAGCTCAATGCAGCGCATGAATAAATCCACTATTTACCAACAACGCCGGGTTGAACTCGCAAAGCTGATCTGCGCCAAAACTAGCGGTGGCATTGCCATCATCACTACAGCACCTGAGGCTGTACGCAATCGCGATAGCGAGTTTCCTTATCGTCACGACAGCGATTTTTTCTACCTCACTGGTTTTGAAGAGCCAGGTGCAACACTCGTATTAAAGATTGCTGGATCAACATCACAAGCACAACTGGAATCACATCTCTTTTGCAGACCCAAAGATGCAGAGCGTGAGATTTGGGATGGCATTCGTTTAGGGCCAGAAGCTGCACCCTCAATCTTGGGCGTGGAGTATGCCTACAGCAATCTTGAGCTAGATAAAAAATTGGGTGAGTTATTAGCAGATCAAGATGCGGTCTACATTCGTCTTTCAGAAAGCGCTGAAACAGATCGTCGCTTACGTCATTGGATGAAACAAGTACGGTCTCAGGCACGTGCTGGAGTTAACCCACCATCTGAGTTTCATGATGTAGAGAGTTTGATTCATGAAATGCGTCTCTTTAAAGATACTCATGAAATCGATATCATGCGCCGCGCTGCCCAAATATCTGCACGTGCCCACATTCGTGCCATGCAAACCTGCAAACCTGGAATGCGTGAATATCATCTCGAAGCTGAGCTTCTTCATGAATTCCGCTATAGCGGTGCGCAAAGCGTTGCATACAACAGCATTGTTGCTGGTGGTGCCAACTCCTGCATTCTGCATTACCGTGCTGGTGATGCAGAGCTACGTAGTGGTGAACTCTGTCTGATTGACGCGGGCTGCGAGCTGGATGGCTACGCTTCAGATATCACCCGTACATTTCCAGTAAATGGCAGGTTCACAGGGCCGCAACGTACGCTGTATGACATCACACTAGCATCACAAGAGGCAGCAATTGCAGCAACCAAACCTGGAAATACATTTATGCAGCCACATGAGGCAGCGTTAAAGGTACTCACTCAAGGCCTGATTGATGAGAAGCTTCTCAAGCTTGCAGAAGTAGGTTCTTTAGACAATGCAATTGAGGCTGGCGCCTATCGTCGCTTCTATATGCACCGTACCTCGCACTGGTTGGGTATGGATGTTCACGATGTCGGCTCGTATCGCGAACCACTGAACACATCAACAGATTCCGCTGAAAAACCATGGCGTATTCTTAAATCTGGCATGGTCCTCACCATTGAGCCAGGCCTATACGTTCGCCCAGCAGATGATGTCGATGAACGCTTCTGGAATATTGGCATCCGCATTGAAGATGATGCAGTAGTGAATGACTCAGGATGTGAATTGATTTCTCGCGGCGTACCAGTCAAAGCCGATGAGATTGAAGCACTGATGAAGAATAATTAAGTTACGAAGCATGTCAGCAAAGAGCTTAGATATTTTGATTCAAGGTGGTGGACCAGTTGGTCTAGCCTGCGCAGCATGGTGCTTGCAAAAATTTCCAGAAGCTAAGATTGTCTTGCTCGATCGCAACCCTATGAATGATGCAGATTTAGCTGCTGCCGATAGCAGAGGTATAGCCTTATCGCACGGTAGCAAACTCTTGCTCGACACCATTAAGGCATGGCCTACAGAGTGTGCGGACATTCATCGAGTTCATGTCTCACAAGCAGGTCGTTTTGGCCGCGCTCTGATGACTCGCGAAGAGCTTGGGCAAGATGCTCTAGGTCATATCGTTCGTTATCGAGATATTCATCTCACACTGCGTCAGGCTTTAAGAGTCATTCAAACAAAGGGTCCCAATTTTGTTTGGGAGCACATCAACAGCAATAAAGGTACCGATACCGATACTTCACATATTCTAGCCAAATGCGTAGTGCATGCTGAAGGCGGTTTATTTAAAACCCAAGATTGGGTTGAGTCCGGCAGAGACTATGAGCAGTCCGCTTTAATTGGCTTAGTCGAGGTTGAGGATGCAGCGCCCCATCAAGCATGGGAACGCTTTACTTCCGAAGGGCCTTTAGCAGTTCTGCCGAGTCACTATGGTCGCAATATTCTGAATCTGGTTTGGTGTGGAACGCCAAGCTCTTCACAAGCACGTCTTGCTTTAAGTGATGCTGATTTTCTAAAGAGCTTGCAAGCCGAGTTTGGTTCGCGTATTGGTCAGTTCCTCAAAATCCAAGATCGTCGTCTTTATGATCTAGGCCTCAACTACCGCAAAGAAATTACTCAGGGCAATGAGGTTTGGATTGGTAATGCCGCCCAAACTTTGCATCCCGTTGCAGGACAAGGCCTTAACCTTGGATTAAGGGATGCCTATCTCTTGGCCGAAAAACTCAGCATCCTCTTCTCCAAATCTGAAGATCAAAAAACTGTAACGGCCATTGAGGCAACATTGCAGGACTATGCTCTAAGCCGTAAGATCGATCGATCCGCCACTATTGGTTTGACCGACTTCATGGCCAGAATCTTCACCTCCAACCTATTTCCCATTGTGATCGGCCGTGGGTTGGCTTTATCGGCCCTCCAGTGGTTCCCGCCACTTAAAACAGCCTTAGCCCGGCAGATGATGTTTGGCAGGCGCTAAGAGGCTTAAATAGCCTCCAAAATACAAGCATTCATCATTTGATCTAAATCATGGAATCTGCCTATTTTTTAGGCAGATTTATGCTGAGTTGTGCTAAAGTGACACCCTTTCCCAAGCACTAGAAGCCCTCCAGAATTCAGCCCACCCCATGAAGATCGGCCCACACCTTCTCGCGAATAGATTATTTGTTGCCCCAATGGCAGGGGTAACGGATCGCCCTTTTCGCCAGCTCTGTAAAAAGCTTGGTGCTGGCTATGCCGTGTCCGAAATGATTGCCTCCAATGCTTTGCTGTGGAAAAGTGAAAAAACCCAGCGTCGCGCTAATCACCAAGGGGAATTTAAGCCAATTGCAGTCCAAATCGCTGGTGCCGACCCTAAGATGATGGCGGCAGCAGCCAGACTCAATGTCGATCATGGTGCCCAGATCATTGATATCAATATGGGTTGCCCAGCTAAAAAGGTATGCAATGTTGCAGCTGGTTCTGCACTGTTAAGAGACGAGCCTTTGGTGCAGCAAATTTTGGAAGCCGTAGTACAGGCAGTGGGCGTAGGTCCTGATGCGGTTCCTGTGACCTTAAAGATTCGGACAGGCTGGGATCGTGAACATAAAAATGCGATTGATATTGCACGTCTGGCTGAAAAATCTGGCATCTCTATGTTGACTGTACATGGTCGTACAAAAGCCGACCTTTATCACGGTG
>NZ_NCFJ01000119.1:0-6102 GCF_002281105.1 Polynucleobacter sp. 35-46-11 | reverse complement strand
CCTTTAAATAGGGTGCTTGTTATTTAATCTGTGTAATTGGCTGACGCCTACCTCTTGATCCTACGTTCTATTGAACATAGATTCAAGCGATTGTGACAGTCTCATCTAAATTTAATTTGATGCTACATTGGATTTGCATGTTTAAGACTTTATTTTCCCTTCCTCGAACTGTGTGGCTCATCGGCCTGATTAGTTTTGTCAATGATGCCGCAAGTGAAATGCTGTATCCCTTGATGCCGCTCTATCTCGCCACTGTATTGATGGCGGGGCCTAGGGCGCTAGGTCTGATTGAGGGGATTGCAGAGGCTACTTCAAGTATCTTTAAATTAGTTTCCGGTGTGATTGTGGATCGCACCAAAAAGACTAAGCCCTGGATTGTGATCGGCTATTTCCTAGCGGGAATTGGCCGACCTTTAATTGCGATGGCAAGTTCTTGGGCATGGGTCTTGTGTATTCGATTTACTGATCGTCTTGGCAAGGGCTTGAGAAGTTCCCCACGGGATGCATTATTGGCGGAGAGTGTTGAGCCCAACCAGCGAGGCATTACCTTTGGATTACATCGGTCGATGGATAACGCAGGTGCAGTCTTTGGACCCCTAATTGCAGCTTACTTATTATGGATACAAGTCCCATTGAGGGATATCTTCTTATGGGCGGTTGTCCCTGGAGTCATTGCCGTAGTTCTGGCACTTTGCCTTAAAGAGCCTGTTCGCGAAAAAGTGACTGTCAAACCTTTTTCATGGTCTCTCGAAGGTCTTCCGCCACAATTTAAGCGCTATATTTTGGTGGCTGGTATTTTTGCCTTAGCAAATTCATCGGACATGTTTTTGTTGTTGAGGGCCAGAGAGCTTGGGGTTCCTCAAGAGCAGATTCCTCTCTTATGGGCTGCTATTTCTTTAATCACAACTATTTTTGGAACGCCGCTATCGGCTCTCTCAGATCGATTTAGCCGCAAGAACTTTATTTTGATCGCATGGGCTGCCTTTGCATTTTTTTATATTTCAATGAGTTTTTCTGGAATTGCGCTCTGGATGCTTTGCGGCCTATTTGCTATCTATGGATTGTTTAAGGCAGCTACTGAGGGGGTAGAGAAGGCGCTAGTGGCAGACCTTGCTCCTAGGGGCATGGCGGGAACTGCCTTTGGTTGGTTTAATTTAGTATCGGGTTTGATGTTGCTGCCAGCCTCATTAATATTTGGCTGGCTTTATGAATCCTTCAATCCCAGTTATGCATTTCTATTCTCCGGTTCCTGTGCTTGCGTAGCCTTTTTGATGCTCGCATTTTGGGTTTTCAGAGTCCCAGAAACACAAAACCCCAGATAAAAACATCATCTGGGGTGATTGGAAAAGCTAGGGGCTGTGGTCAGTTATTCCGGGTGGAAGTTATTGCTGGCCATAAAGCTAATGGTGCGCTCAAAGCCCAAAATACGGATATAGCGCCAAGCGATATCGTGGTACTTGCTATCTAGATAGCCAACGGCGACTTCGGGAGTCCTTTTGGACAGGTCGATTTGTTGAATTGCGCGGGCCCAACGTTTGAGTCTTGTTGACATATTTGCCACCTCCATGGGCATACAACGCATGAAAAAGTGACTGGGATGACAGGAATTTGTAATATTTTTAAGAAATTAGCAAATTTTGCTAAATAAGCCCTTTTTTGACCCTTTAACCCTGTATTTCTGCTGCAGCGCGCTCTTTTTTTGCCGCTTTAGCCCGGGCTTTAATGGGTTTGAGGTAGATCAGCAGGCAAACAAAGGCGACCGTACCTAGGGTGGTTTCCAGGGCAGCCATCCAGAAATTAGCCCCTGTTTCCAGAATGCGGACCAGTCCCTCGGTGATGTAGAGCAAGATCAGCATGGAAGCCCATTGCATGGTGTAAACATTACCTTTCCAGAGTCCTGGAATGGCAAATAAGAGGGGGATGGCCTTGAGAATGAGCCACGAGCCACCAGGTCTCAATGGGGAAATAAACCATTCCCAGGCAATGCATAGAATAAACAGGTCAACAAAAGCTGCTGTAGCAATCAGTTGATACGGGTTTTTGGATAGCCAGCTTTTGAGCATGAATTGCCTTAAATGAGTTTGAGTGCTGTGAGTGCCAAGCGCTTGCCTTGAGCAATTGCTAAGCGTTGCTCTTCAGCGCTGATTGGAGCTCGGCCATCGGCATGTGCAAGGTGGGTGAGACCGTAAGGGCTGCCACCAGTTGAGGTACTCATGAGGTCGGATTCGCTGTACGGAATACCCATGATCATCATGCCGTGGTGAAGTAGGGGAATCATCATGGTGAGAAGGGTGCTTTCTTGGCCGCCATGCAAACTGCCCGTGCTGGTGAAAACACAAGCTGGCTTCCCAATGAGTGCACCATTCATCCATTCTGACGAGCTGCCATCCCAAAAATATTTCATGGGAGCCGCCATATTGCCAAAGCGAGTGGGTGATCCCAGAGCTAGACCAATACATTCTTTTAAGTCTGCATACTCAACATAAGGAGCGCCATCAGATGGAACTGCCGCCTCTGTAGATTCACAAACAGTGGAGATGGCTGGCACGGTACGTAATCGAGCATTAGCACCTGGAACGCTTTCGATCCCCTCGGCAATAAGCCGTGCAAGGTTGCGGGTTGCACCATAGCGTGAGTAGTACAAAACTAATATGTCTGATTGGCTCATATTTTTCTCTTATCTCTTATGATATGGGCGATGCGCCTCATTCGTAATCCTCAATTATGGCTCTCTCTTGGAAAAGAGATCTGGGAGCGTAATCGCGGACAAAATCTGAAGCAAGTGGCGGCTAGTTTGGCTTTCACAACTACGCTGTCCTTGGTCCCAATGCTGACGGTGGCTTCTATTCTGATTGGCTATCTTCCCAGCGTAGTGCGGATTAAATATGCCGTTCAGGCTTGGCTGCTCGATACCTATATGCCTGGCGGATTAAATCAACAAGTCTTTAACTACTTGAATCAATTTTCGGCTCAGGCCAAGGGTCTGACCTTGCTTGGTTTGATTGGTCTCGTGATTACGACGATGATGACAATGGCAGTGATTGAGAATGCTTTTAATCAAATTTTTCGTGTCTCGGAGCGGCGACCCATTGTGAAAAAGGTCGCAGTCTATTCAGCGGCCACAATAATGGGCCCCATTCTGCTTGGTATCGGGACTTATTTGAGCGGTTTGCTATTTAGTGCGGCAGAAGGGTGGACGGAAGCCCTAAGTTTTGGCTTAAGCTTATTCGCAACCGTAGTTCCGGTGCTTTTAGCAATGTCGGTATTCTCCGTGGCCTATAAAGTTTTGCCATATACACAAATTCAGTGGCGCGATGCGTTTAGTGGCGCCTTTTTTGCCGCTCTTACCTTCGAATTAATGAAGTTTGGCTTCGGCCTCTTTTTAACTAATGTGGCCTTTTACAAAACGGTCTATGGTGCCTTTGCTATTTTCCCCTTGGCGCTCATTTGGATTTATCTGACTTGGTGGATTACCTTGGCTGGAGCAGTCTTGGTTGCCAACCTCCCCAGCATTCGGAGCGGGCTGCTTAGGGTTATTCGTTACTGAAATACCTCAATTGACCCTTGATTCCCTTTGGGCTTGAGAATATATTGTTCATATAAGAACTTATTGCTGGAGACCAAATGAAGGTTTGTGACATATTGCGCGTAAAAGGTAGCACTCTATTTACGGTAGCTCCAGAGACTACTTTGCAAACAGCGGTCTTGGTAATGAGTGACCACGATATCGGCTCCTTGGTGGTCATGGAATACGACAAGCTTGTCGGCATCCTGACATTCCGTGAGGTGATTGCTGCCTTGGCTAAGCATCATGGCAAATTGGATAATCTGTCGGTACAAAGCGTGATGAATTCCAAACCACTGACATGCAATATGGAAACCGAGATCGATGAGGTTCGACGGATGATGTTGGTAGAGCATGCCCGCTACCTGCCAGTGATAGATCAAAAGATGCTGATGGGTGTGATTTCTTTCTATGACGTGGCTAAATCCGTCGTTGAAGCTCAAGACTTCGAAAACACCATGCTGAAGGCATATATCCGCGACTGGCCAGAAGAGCCCGAAAAGGCATCCCCTTAAGTGACCTAGCCCGATAGTCCTGACAGATGACATAATGTCGATATGTCAGGAAATACTTTAGGCCTCCTCTTTACAGTCACCACCTTTGGTGAATCCCATGGTCCCGCGATTGGCGCCGTTGTTGATGGCTGCCCTCCAGGAATGTCTCTGTGTGAAGCAGACTTGCAAATTGATTTAGATCGTCGAAAACCGGGAACCTCGCGTCATGTCACACAGCGTCAAGAGGCGGATAGGGTTGAAATTCTATCGGGTGTCTACGAGGGCAAAACCACTGGGACCCCAATTGGTTTATTGATACGTAATACGGATCAGCGCAGTCAAGACTACGGAAACATCCTGCAGACATTTAGACCTGGCCATGCTGATTACGCTTATCACTACAAATACGGCTTACGTGATCCTCGTGGTGGTGGGCGATCTTCAGCGAGATTGACTGCGCCTGTAGTGGCTGCAGCAGCTATTGCTAAGAAGTGGCTCAAAGAACAATATGGCACTGAGTTTTATGGCTACATGAGTCAGCTTGGTGAAATTGAAATTCCGTTTCAAGATGCAGCACTCATTGAGAGCAATCCTTTCTTTGCTGCAAACGCCGATATTGTTCCCCAGTTAGAAGCTTATATGGATGCACTGCGCAAAGCAGGGGATTCCTGTGGCGCCAAGATTGAAGTGCGGGCGCGTAATGTGCCCATTGGTTTGGGTGAGCCTCTATTTGATAAGTTGGATGCCGATATCGCCCATGCCATGATGGGTATTAATGCAGTCAAAGGCGTTGAGATTGGTGCTGGCTTTAGGTCGGTAGCACAACGCGGTAGCGAGCATGGCGATGAACTCCATCCAGATGGATTTGCAAGCAATAATTCTGGCGGTACTTTGGGCGGAATTAGTACCGGTCAAGATCTACGCATATCGATTGCAATTAAACCGACCTCTAGTATCTTGAGTCCAAAGGAATCGGTTGATCTAGATGGTAAGCCCATTACTGTGCAAACCAAAGGTCGTCATGATCCTTGTGTAGGTATTCGTGCAACGCCGATTGCTGAAGCGATGTTAGCGTTGGTATTGATTGATCATGTTCTACGCCATCGTGCTCAATGCGGTGATGTGAAACATGCTGTGCCGCCGGTGCCGGCTGCCCGACCTGGTTCAGTAAGCGACTAAATCCGTTAAAGAAAAAGATAATGACACCTTCAGTGCGTTGGGCCTTCGGGTCCTTTTTCTTTTTATATTTCGCGTATGTTGGCTTAGTTTCTCCCTACGCCAGCCTCTTTTTCCTTGACCGTGGTTTTAGTGTTATTGAGATCGCAGTCTTAATGTCCATGCTGCAAGTTACACGAATAGTTGGTCCATTCTCCTGGGGATGGCTGTCTGACTATCTGTCTGATCGCATTGGCATTATTCGATTCTGCGCTTGCTTGGCAGCAGTCACTTTCTTGTGCATCTTTTTTCTGCAAAGCTATATTGCATTCTTCATTTGGATGTTTGTGCTGCACACCATACTTAGCAGCTTGATGCCACTAGGAGAGTCGGCCACAGTTCATGCTTTGTTTAAAGACAATTCCTTTGATAAGCGTTATGGCCGCTTACGCTTATGGGGATCAATTGGCTTTATTGCAATGGTCTTAATTGCTGGCGAGTTATTTCAGCGCGAAGGTATTGAGCTCTATCCGATTGTGGGCGCGGTAGTGTTGACCTTCTTAGCCTTGGTCACGTTCCGCTTGCATGAGCCCAAGATGGAGCGTCGCAAGATGGTGAAAGGCGAACTCTTAATTGTTTTGTTTAATCCTGATGTGCGTTGGTTCTTACTATCGGGATTCTTTATGATCTTTGCGCATGCTGCTTTGTATGTGTTCTATTCACTCTACCTAGCAGACCTGGGCTACGATAAATTCGAGATCGGTTTATTTTGGGCTCTAGGCGTTGCTGCTGAGGTGATCTTCTTTTATTTCCAGAGCAAATTACTCAGTCGTCTGGATGCTGAAGTTGTTTTACAGCTTGCTTTTGGTATTGGCTTGTTTCGATTTA
>NZ_NCFJ01000763.1:0-1001 GCF_002281105.1 Polynucleobacter sp. 35-46-11 | reverse complement strand
TCCCAGAGGTGTGACTCGGCAACCAATTCAAATAAAGCAAGTTGCAAGGCGCCAATACCGGCATTCTTCAGGGTTGGGGAATCTGGGTTCTCACCACCTTTTTTCAATTCAGCACGAATAAATGCAGCATCTTCAAGTTGGGCTGGCTCATAGCTCTTATTGGATTGGCCGCAATACTTCAAGATCGCTTCAGTAATGGTCAAGCGCTGGAAAGGTTTGCTGAGGTCGAGTTCACGGCCCTGGTGGGTCAGGACAGTAGTGCCTTGCGCATCCATTGCAGCAGAGCGAATTAAGTTCTCCGTAAAATCCATCAGCCAACGGTAATCGGTATAGGCTGCATAGAATTCCATCATCGTGAATTCTGGATTGTGACGTGGGCTAACGCCTTCGTTACGGAAATTGCGATTGATTTCAAAGACACGCTCAAAACCACCTACTACCAAGCGCTTCAAGTAGAGCTCTGGAGCAATGCGCAAGAACATTTGCATGTCTAAAGCATTGTGATGTGTGATGAAGGGTTTTGCTGTGGCGCCACCAGGAATAGGGTGGAGCATTGGTGTTTCAACTTCCATGAAGTCCGCATCCAGCATATGGCGACGCAATGAGGCGATCGTGTTGCTACGTGCTCTAAATGTATTGCGGCTCTCTGGATTCACAATCAAATCAACATAGCGCTGACGATACTTGGTCTCTAAATCTGAGAGGCCATGGAACTTATCTGGAAGAGGGCGCAACGATTTGCTAAGGAGGCGTAGATTGCTACATTCAACGGAGAGCTCACCCTTATTTGTCTTGAATAAATTGCCTTCAGCGGAGATAAAGTCACCCATGTCCCAGTGCTTAAATGCACCATGAATATCGGCACCACTGATTTCATCATTGATGTAGAACTGAATCTGACCGCTACGATCTTGAATGGTCGCAAAACTGGCTTTTCCCATGACGCGCTTGAGCACCATACGACCGGCAACCTTGACATGCACCTTCTTGGCGGCTAATTC
>NZ_NCFJ01000762.1:0-1004 GCF_002281105.1 Polynucleobacter sp. 35-46-11 | reverse complement strand
GCTCTTTAGCGTTCAGGCTATTCAAGCCCATGGCTGGCGATGTCTTACCTTCCCTGCGCAGGTCATTTTCCTGATCAGCGGCGTCCCACATCTTGACTTGTTGTTCTTCGGTGAAATCTTTGGTGATCAGGCTGTCCAGGCGTGTCCACTCATGCTGCGCCAGACGTTCTTTGTTGGCGTAATCTTTGGCAAGGGCGCGCGCTTGATCGCTACCTCCTGCCGCCATCGGCGCAACGGCAAGTTGGCCTTCGTTGATGAGCTTGGCAACCATACCTTTGGTCGCCTCGATCATGTCATGGCCGGGAAGTTTTACGAGTGGCTTTGATTCGCCAGCGCTTGCGCCTTCTGGACTATTTCCATGCAGGTCATCTTCTTTAGCTCTTCGAGAGAAAAGGGCGTCGAAGTTTCTGGGAGTAGATGAATCCCCCCAACGGAGAACTTGCTCCAGTATGCTTCCTCGCCGTCCGGATGTCTCTGAGCCTTCAACACCCATGAGGGTTTTAAGCAGTATAGCGCGACGTGCTGTCGCCTCACCAAGTCGCGGTGATCCATCCATTCCTGATCCGTCAATACGTCGTATGGCGGATAACGTATCAGTAGAAACGGGTTCACCTTGAGCGTCTCTGAATGTTGCTGTGTCAAAGTCATAATGGTAATCCCGAAGTTCCGGCGCAAGGTTTTCTGCCGTGGTCACAAAAGTATGGATTAACGCCTCTACCTTGTCAATGCTTTTCCCATGCCAGTTTAAAGGCTCAATACCATTCGGAACGTCACCTTTTATCTGTTCGCGCGCGGCATCCAGATGATCAGTTGTGCCAAAGCGCAACGCCGATGACAGCATATTGCTGGTGCGCCTGAATACGGCAGCCCTTGACAACCCATTTGGGTCGCCAACAAACACCTTATGCGTGTTGTAAGCGTAATTTGCTACAGCTGCATAAATAGCCTGCCCATCGCTTCCAGGCTCTAGCCTGCTGACATCAATCCACACTTTACCGTTATCA
>NZ_NCFJ01000761.1:0-1005 GCF_002281105.1 Polynucleobacter sp. 35-46-11 | reverse complement strand
CTCTTTATTGAGTTATCAGAAATGGGTAGCGCCATCTTAGTAGACCCGGCTATGCGTAATGCACAGGCTCGTGGCGCTGAATTATTTTTCCTGATCTTTAAAAGCAATCGCGCTAGTCTCACTTTATTAAATACTGTTAAGCCTGAGAATATTTTTACGATTGATTCTTCAAGCTTGGGCGGCTTAATTAAAGACACGCTCAAATTTTTACTACTAGCTCGCAAGCATCGTATCGACACCGTCATTGATTTGGAGTTGTTCTCTCGCTTTACCGCTCTACTCACTGGCCTCTGTGGTGCACGTCGTCGCGTGGGTTATCACATCTTTCATGGTGAAGGTTTATGGCGTGGCTTTATGCTGACTCGCAAAGTCCATTACAACCCGCACATCCACATTACCAAGAATTTTCTATCTCTAATTCATGCGGCATTTGCTAAAAAGATTGAAGTCCCATTTAGCAAAATACATATTGCAGATTCTGAAGTGCGTTTAGAGCAAGCAGTAATTAATCCAACTGTATTGAATCAAATTCGCGAGCGTATTGAGAAGCTGAGCGGGTCTTTTGGTATTCAATTTAAGCAAGGCGGGCAACGTCTGATTTTAGTCAATCCCAATGCAAGTGATTTATTGCCGCAACGACGTTGGGCGCAACAGCGCTTCTCAGAACTGATTCAAGGATTAAATCAACGTTATCCTAATGACCTTATTTTGATCACTGGCTCCCCCGCTGAATTTCAGTATGTTGAAAAAGTACGCTCAGTTGCAAATGTTAAAAACGCTCTGAACTTTGCCGGTCAAGTGAGCTTCGCAGAACTACCGGCGCTGTACACACTATCTGATGTTATGGTGACTAACGACTCTGGGCCTGGGCATTTTTCTGCGGTGACCCCGTTGCGCACAGTCGTTTTATTTGGACCAGAAACTCCAGCGCTCTATGGCTCGGTTGGCAAGTCAATTGCGATCACAGCCAATCTCGCATGCTCACCTTGTGTCAGTGCCGCCAAT
>NZ_NCFJ01000760.1:0-1007 GCF_002281105.1 Polynucleobacter sp. 35-46-11 | reverse complement strand
CACCCATGATTGTGTCCTTATTCGATCTAGCGCCCTTTTTGGGTCTCTCAGCATTCTAGCAATTCTTAGCAATATATGACTTGTATGACTTAAGGGGGGAAACCGAATAATGTCTGGCAAGATTTTTCAAGCTAATGAATAATCTACACATGAATACAAAACCAAAAGTTCTCGCATTTGATGTGTTTGGCACAGTTGTTGATTGGCATGGGTCAATCGCTCATGAAATCAGGCGATTAAACCTACCCGCTGATCCAGAGGCTTTTGCGACTGCCTGGAGAAAGGGTTATCGACCCGCCATGGCGAGAGTTCGCTCTGGAGAGCTGCCTTGGACGAAAATTGATGATTTGCATCGCATGATTCTGAATGATGTGCTCAAGCAATTTGAGATCACCACCCTAGCCGAGCCTGAAATCCGTCACCTCAATTTGATTTGGCATCGCCTAACTCCTTGGCCAGAAGTCGTTGAAGGGCTAAAGAAGCTGAAATCACAATTCACCTTAGTAACTCTGTCCAATGGAAATCTAGGTTTACTGGCCAATATGGCCAAGAATGCTGGTCTACCTTGGGACCTCATTCTTTCTGCGGAAGTGTTTCGACACTACAAACCCGACCCAGAGACTTATCTTGGGGTAGCACAGACCTTCGATATTTCGCCTGAAGAGGTAATGCTAGTTGCCTCGCACAAAGATGATCTCGCCAGTGCCCATACTTGTGGGCTGCAAACTGCTTTTATTGAAAGGCCTTTGGAATTCGGTAAAGGCCATATTCGAGATGACCTCCATCTAGAAAGCTTTACCAACTACCACGCAAAAGATTTTCTAGACCTTGCGCAGCAATTGGGCTGTTAACTTAATTCTACTTAGACGTATTCAGCTACTTCTACTAAATTCTGGTCTGGGTCACGCAAATACACGGAACGAATCGGTCCTAGCGCACCCCTTCTCGGTACAGGGCCCACATCAATCGGCACACCCTGTTTTGAAAGATGGGCAATGAAGTCATCT
>NZ_NCFJ01000759.1:0-1008 GCF_002281105.1 Polynucleobacter sp. 35-46-11 | reverse complement strand
GTCCACAGACTTATCCACAAGTTAAAAAACTAGGACTTCAGGGTTTGCTCAATAACGTGGATTTCGTGATTGCGTTGCCCATCATGTGATCTTTCTGCGCTAATCTTCCGGACTGCGTGTAGAACGGTTGTGTGGTCTCTTCCACCAAACAACTCACCAATCTCCGGCAGACTCTTTTGGGTCAATTCTTTGGCCATAAACATCGCAATTTGCCGGGGTCGGGCAATATTTGCTGGACGCTTTTTCGAGTACATATCGGCCACCTTAATGCTGTAAAAGTCTGCTACCGCTTTTTGGATGTTTTCAACAGAAATTTGTCGATTTTGAATGGAGAGCAAATCTTTTAGAGCCACCCGGGCCACATCAATCGTCACCTCTTTGCCGTGGAAGCGAACAAATGCCAAGATTTTCCTTAGCGCCCCTTCAAGCTCACGCACATTGGATCTAAGGTGCTTTGCTACAAAAAAAGCCACATCCTCACTCATGGGGATGCCCTCACTTTGAGCTTTTTTCATCAGAATAGCGACTCGCATCTCTAGTTCTGGCGGCTCAATTGCAACCGTAAGTCCCGAGTCAAAACGGGAAATTAGTCGATCATCTATTCCCGCCATTTCTTTTGGGTAAGTGTCGCTGGTGATGATGACTTGAGCCTTATTGCTCAAGAGCGCCTCAAAAGCGTAGAAAAATTCCTCTTGCGTCCTAGACTTGCCACTAAAAAATTGAATATCGTCAATTAAAAGGAGGTCAAGGGAGTGGTAATAGCGCTTGAAGCGATCAAAAGCTTTTTGTTGATAAGCCCTAACAACATCAGAAACATACTGTTCGGCGTGAATGTATCGAATTCGAGCATTCGGCTTCTCTTTTAGTAGGTGATTCCCAATAGCATGAATTAGATGTGTTTTACCCAAACCAACCCCGCCATATAAAAACATAGGGTTATAGGAAGTGCCAGGGTTATGGGCAACCTGAATAGATGCAGCCCTCGCAAGTTGGTTGGCCTTACCTGTT
>NZ_NCFJ01000758.1:0-1009 GCF_002281105.1 Polynucleobacter sp. 35-46-11 | reverse complement strand
GTGCCAAGGCATCGAGGGCTGAATGCACAGTTAGGAACAGTAAGGTTGCTTGGATATCCTCTGGATTGATATTGTCTAAACCAATATATTTTTTCAGCCAATCAAGATGAAACTCATCCCTGCCTGTACTCTTAGGAGGTGCTTTTGCAAAGAATGGGTCAGTCAACATTCTTTCGAGTAGACCTTGATTACAGGTTCCTTGCAGAGCCCAGCTACCATCTTTATCAAATTCGTGACCTTGCTGATCAGCAATCCACGCATCCATCAACATGTTTGCTGGACCGCAATCAAATCCAGTTACATTCCCATCTTTGGGAAGTAGTGTCAGATTAGCAATGCCACCAAGATTGAGAACGGCTACATTTTCATTAGAGGAAAATTGCTGTGCGTGAAAGGCTGGCACTAGAGGTGCACCATGACCGCCTGCCGCCAAATCACGACTTCTAAAGTCTGCGATGACATCAATTCCAGTTAACTCTGCAAGAAGTGCGGGATTGAGGGTCTGGTGCGTGTAAGCCAGGTGATGAGCAAGATCCGCTTGGTGACGAATGGTCTGACCATGTGCGCCAATGGCGATGATATCTGCAGGGGAAAGCTTGACTTGAGCAAGCAACTCTTTGACCGCATCCGCATAGGCTGCTGCCAGGGCATTTGCAGCCTGATTTTCCCGGTGGATTTCATTTGGGCCGGGACTTTGTAAATCAACAAGGGCTTTACGCAGTTCCGAGCTAAACGGGGTACTTACGGAGCCCAGGAGGCGAGCCTCCCCTGAGGCATCGATCTTCGCTAGAACAGCATCTATCCCATCTAGGCTAGTACCAGACATCAGGCCAATAAAGAGGGATTGAGGCTTATTCATGCAGTATCAGGACTTTATTCTCAGGAATGCGACAATTATGCTTTAGCAATTTAAATACTAATTTAACCGACTAAGTAAGTCACTAAGCTAACCCAATCAGCATGACGGCTAAACCAGAACAAAAATACCCACTGACCCCTGAAGTTTTTG
>NZ_NCFJ01000757.1:0-1009 GCF_002281105.1 Polynucleobacter sp. 35-46-11 | reverse complement strand
CCACCATCTTTATTGGAATCAGAGTAGCCCAGCATAATATCTTGCTCTCCACCCGATCTTTTAACGATATCTAAGATACCTGGCAAAGCATATAAATCATGCATGATGGGTGCGGCATTGCGTAAATCTTCAATCGTTTCAAATAAAGGCACCACAATCAGATCGACACTAGCCTTTTTACCCAACATGCCATGCATCAAACCAACTTCCTTTTGGAGTAAGAACACCTCCAATAAATCACTTACGGTTTCAGTATGGCTAATAATGTAGTGTCGTATGGCATCCCCGCCAAAGAGTGTACGCATTTTTTTAGCCATTGTAAAAATGGCGATTTCAGATATCGCAAAATCTGAATATTGATGACCTACTACTTGGAGTGGTTGTGGATCTTTCAAGAGAGATAACAACAAGTCACGCTTTTGCATCTCAGTCAGATTGGCATACCCTGCCTCAATTGCCGATACAGAAAGCAATTCTGCTAGTACGAGTTCATGCATATCAGAACTTTGACGTAAATCAACAGTAGCTAGATGAAAGCCAAAAACTTCAACTGTCCTGATAAGTCCGCGTAATCGTTTTTGAGATAAGGCCTTTGCTCCTTGCAATATAAGCGAGGCATCAATAGTTTTTAAATCAGCCAAAAATGCTTCTGCATTTTCATAAGGATTTTGTGGCGGAACTGCATGCCTAGCTGCATCAGTATGCGTCAACACCTTCAAAGTAGCTGCCAGTCGCGCATAGATGCCAGTCAAGGCACGTCGATAAGGCTCATCCTGCCGATGTTCATTAGTATCAGGTGATGCGGCCGCAAGGTCCTGCATCTTCTTTGGAAATTTAACTAGTAAAGCTGATATAGACAACTCCCTACCTAAATGGTGCACTTCCGTTAAATAGTGGCGTAAGACCATTTCTGCTTGACGTGAAATTGCATACTCTAGTGTTTGCGCATTAACATTTGGATTACCATCCCGGTCACCCCCAATCCACTGACCCATTTTTAGAAAACTCG
>NZ_NCFJ01000118.1:0-6327 GCF_002281105.1 Polynucleobacter sp. 35-46-11 | reverse complement strand
GCTGCATGTGAAAAATACTCTACACCAGATAAGCCACGTTTTGCAGCTGGAGCAATTGGACCTACCCCAAAGACAGCAAGCATTTCTCCAGATGTAAACGATCCTGGGGCACGTAATGTGACATTTGATGCATTGCGGGCTTCTTATCGCGAACAGATTGAAGGCCTCTTTGAAGGTGGCGTTGATTTATTTCTAGTTGAGGCTATTTTCGACACCCTGAATGCAAAAGCTGCTTTGTTTGCATTGGATGAATTCTTTGAAGAGACTGGCGAGCGTTTGCCGGTGATGATTTCGGGGACAGTGACTGATGCTTCTGGTCGTATTTTGTCTGGACAAACGGTTGAAGCTTTCTGGAATAGTCTGCGTCACATCAAGCCCTTGACCTTTGGTTTGAACTGCGCCTTAGGTGCAGCGCTCATGCGTCCTTATATTGCTGAGCTTGCTCGTATTTGTGACGCTGCTGTATCTTGCTATCCCAATGCCGGCCTCCCCAATCCAATGAGTGATACAGGTTTTGATGAGACCCCAGAAATTACCTCTAGCCTAGTTGATGGCTTTGCAAAAGATGGCTTAGTCAATCTCGTAGGCGGTTGCTGTGGAACGACGCCAGATCATATTCGTGCAATTGCTAATGCGGTTGCTAAGCGCAAGCCACGTGCCTTCTACCGTGAGAGCGCGGAGGTGTCAGCATGACTAAGGCTGTGAAAGTAATGCCGGCGATGAAGCTTTCAGGCCTAGAGCCTTTCAATGTCACGCCAGAAGTTGGTTTTGTAAATATTGGTGAGCGCACTAACGTTACGGGCTCTAAAGCATTTGCACGCATGATTTTGAATAATCAATTTGATGAAGCCTTGGTAGTTGCAAGACAGCAAGTTGAGAATGGTGCTCAAGTGATTGACATCAATATGGATGAAGCGATGTTGGATTCAGAGGCAGCGATGACGCGCTTCTTGAATTTGATCGCCTCAGAACCAGATATTGCTCGTGTACCGATCATGATTGACTCTTCCAAGTGGAGCGTGATCGAAGCTGGCCTGAAATGCATTCAAGGTAAGCCGATTGTTAACTCGATCTCACTCAAAGAGGGTGAAGAGTCTTTCAGAAAACAAGCACGCTTGATTCGTCGTTATGGAGCAGCATCTGTAGTAATGGCTTTTGATGAAGTGGGTCAGGCAGATACTTTTAAGCGCAAAACAGAAATTTGCCAGCGCTGCTATCAAATTCTTGTTAAGGAGATTGGGTTTCCTGCAGAAGATATTATTTTTGATCCGAATATCTTTGCCATTGCGACTGGTATTGAAGAGCATGACAACTATGCAGTAGATTTCATCAATGCGACCCGCTGGATCAAGGAAAATCTGCCGGGCGCGAAGGTCAGTGGTGGCGTCTCTAATGTTAGCTTCTCGTTCCGCGGTAACGATCGTGTACGTGAAGCCATTCACACTGTGTTCCTGTATCACGCTATTCAGGCGGGTATGGACATGGGTATCGTCAATGCAGGCCAGCTTGGCGTTTATGCAGACTTAGATTCTGAATTGCGTGAGCGCGTTGAAGATGTTGTGCTCAATCGTTTTAAAGAAAAAGACGGTAAGACTCCAACGGAGCGCTTGCTGGATATTGCTGATCAATTTAAGGGCGGTGGCGCGAAGCAAGTTGAGAACTTGGTATGGCGTGAAGCCCCGGTGCGTGAGCGTTTAACCCATGCTTTGGTGCATGGCATCACTACCTTTATTGAAGAAGATACTGAAGAGCTGCGTGCCCAAATTATGGGTGCAGGTGGCCGTCCAATTGAGGTCATTGAAGGCCCTTTGATGGATGGAATGAATGTCGTCGGCGATTTGTTTGGTGCCGGCAAGATGTTCTTGCCTCAAGTGGTTAAGAGTGCGCGCGTGATGAAGCAAGCAGTGGCAATTTTGATTCCCTATATTGAGGAAGAAAAACGCCTACATATTGCCTCTGGTGGTGAGGCGAAAGCCAAAGGCAAGATTGTGATGGCGACTGTTAAAGGCGACGTGCATGACATTGGTAAAAACATTGTGACGGTAGTGCTGCAATGTAATAACTTTGAAGTTGCGAATATGGGCGTCATGGTGCCTTGTGCAGAAATTCTGAAACGCGCGAAAGAAGAAAAAGCAGACATCGTTGGTCTTTCTGGTTTGATTACCCCATCCTTAGAAGAGATGACTTACGTTGCTCAAGAGATGCAGCGTGACGACTATTTCCGCGAGCGTCAAATTCCATTGATGATTGGTGGAGCTACAACTTCACGCGTTCATACTGCGGTGAAGATTGCTCCACACTATGATGGACCAGTGGTTTACGTGCCTGATGCATCTCGTTCTGTATCGGTGGCATCAAGCTTGCTATCGGACGAAAGTGCTAAGAAATTTATTCAAGATCTGCGCGATGACTACGTGCGTATTCGTGAGCAGCATGCTAATAAAAAAGCATCCCCAACGATTTCATTAGAAGCAGCGCGTAAGAATCGTGAATTAATTGATTGGTCTAGTTATGTGCCCGAGAAGCCTAAATTTATTGGGCGTCGAGTTTTCAAGAATTTTTCTTTAAACGATATTGCTAAATATATTGACTGGACACCATTCTTCCAGACTTGGGATTTGGCTGGTAAGTTTCCAGCCATCTTGGATGATGAAATCGTTGGCGTAGAGGCTCGTAAGGTATTTGAGGACGGCCAGGCGCTTCTTGATAAATTAATCAAAGGTCAGTGGTTGCAAGCTGATGCTGTAGTTGCGTTCTATCCGGCAAACACGATAGGTGATGACATTGTCTTGTACAGCGATGAATCTCGCGAGCATCCATTATTTGTTTGGCATAACTTACGCCAGCAGTCTGAGCGGCCTGTAGTCGATGGCGTTCGCCGACCTAATCGTTGCTTGGCAGATTATGTGGCGCCAAAAGATTCCAATGTGGCTGATTACCTCGGCTGCTTTGCTGTTACGACTGGGCACGGTGTTGAGAAAAAAGTGGCTGAGTTTCATGCTAAGCATGATGACTACAGCGCAATCATGTTGCAATCCTTAGCCGATCGTCTAGCAGAGGCATTTGCAGAGTTAATGCACCACCGCGTTCGTACTGATCTGTGGGGATATGCGACCGATGAGATTTTGACAAATGATCAAATGATCAATGAGGAATACCGCGGCATCCGTCCAGCGCCAGGTTACCCAGCCTGTCCTGCGCATGAAGTTAAAAAAGACTTATTGCGAGTGATTGGCTCAGAAGATATTGGTATGACATTGACTGAATCAATGGCTATGAATCCGGCATCTAGTGTCAGTGGTTTTTATCTGGCACATCCAGATGCACGTTATTTCAACGTGGGCAAGCTATCAGCTGATCAAATTGAAGATCTTGCTAAGCGTCGTAATGAGTCTGTTGAAGACATCCGCCGCCAACTGGCCAGTTCAATCGACTAAGTCTACTTTATCCGAGTGAGGTGCAGGGCTTTAAACGCCCCACATTACCGGTTCATCCTTCGCCTTAGACTGCTTCATCAGCTCCAGAAAGGGATAGGCACGCTGCCCAAGCCTATCGGCAAGCTTCGGTTTTTCGGTATTTTCTTGATCAGACATATTGCTTTTAGCCCGATCTTCCAAATCTTTGAGGATGGCCGTTTCTAAGGCGATGATGAGGGCTGGTAGTTGCTCTACCGTCAAAATACCTCTAGGCTCTAATGGGCGGCCCAAAATCTCAAAGATTCGCTGGGTCAGATCAGCCAGCATGATGACGTCAGGACCCGCTTTGGAGCGAAATTGATAGATCATTTCGATAGCTTACCACCTGATAAACTCACTTATCTATGTTGTTAACTAATAAAAATCGTTTAATTAAAATGCTGAGTGCAGCCCTGCTGGGTTTGGCTCAGGAGCGTGGTTTGGGTGACGCCCCGGCGCCCCGCCTAGAACGCCCTAAGGCAGTAGACCATGGCGATGTTGCATGTAATATTGCCCTCCAGCTTTCCAAGGCTTGGAAGCTCAATCCCAGGGAATTAGCGCAAGCACTGGTTGAACGTTTAGAGCAGCAACCCGGCTATGGTGATCTCATTGCTTCTTGTGAAATCGCGGGCCCTGGGTTTATTAACTTTCGATTGAGTAACGCCGCTAAAACTGTGGTGGTGAACGAGGTTCTCACGGCGGGATCCCAGTTTGGTCAGCTAGCTCCAGAAGCTGCTCCGGTTTCCAGGGCCATGATTGAGTTTGTGTCGGCCAATCCTACTGGCCCGCTTCACGTTGGTCATGGTCGTCAAGCTGCGTTAGGAGATGCGCTGGCAAACTTATTGGCAACTCAGGGTATTCAGGTGCATCGCGAGTTTTATTACAACGATGCTGGGGTGCAGATTGCGAATTTAGCGCTCTCAGTGCAGGCTCGCTTGAATGGGCTTAAACCAGGTGATGCTGCTTGGCCAGAAAGTGCTTATAACGGTGAATATATTGCGGAGATTGCTACTGCTTTTAAGGCTTCATCTGAATATAAAGATGATCTTGAAGCCATTCGTCAGTTTGCCGTGGCATATTTGCGCAATGAGCAGGATATCGACTTAAAAACATTTGGTGTGAAGTTTGATTGCTACTACCTAGAGTCTTCTTTGTATACCGATGGTAGTGTTGCAAAAATTGTTGACGAGCTACAGAGTATTGGTAAGACCTATGAGTCTGAGGGCGCACTATGGCTTAGGACAACAGACGATGGCGATGATAAAGATCGCGTCATGAAAAAGTCTGATGGGAGCTTCACCTACTTTGTGCCGGACGTTGCCTATCACACCAGCAAATGGAATCGTGGCTTTGAAAAAGTGATTAATGTTCAAGGCAGCGATCACCATGGCACGATTGCGCGAGTGCGCTCAGGCTTGCAAGGTGTGGCTCAGAAGCGCGGTTGGGAGATTCCGAAAACCTATCCAGAATATGTGCTTCACAAGATGGTGACAGTGATGCGCCATGGCGAGGAAGTCAAGATTTCTAAGCGTGCAGGTTCTTATGTGACTGTGCGTGACTTGGTTGAGTGGTCCGGTGGTGTTACACCAGAGATGGCTGGCGATGAGCGTGAGCTTGCGCTTCAGCGGGGACGTGATGCAGTACGTTTCTTCCTTATTTCTCGTAAAGCAGATACGGAGTTTGTATTTGATATTGATCTAGCATTGCAACAAAATGATGAGAACCCCGTGTTCTATGTGCAATATGCTCATGCGCGTATTTGCTCCATCTTGACTCAATGGGGTGGACAAGTCTCTGACCTCAAGGGCGCAGACCTTTCCTTGTTGCAAAGCAAGGCCTCAGATCATCTCTTACGTCGTCTAGCTGAATATCCAGAAATGCTCACTGATGCAGCTGCAGATTTAGCTCCACATGCTTTAGCTTTCTACTTGCGTGATTTGGCGGGAGATTTCCATACCTTCTATAACGCAGACCGCGTTTTGGTGGATGACCCTGCATTGAAATTAACTCGTCTTGCATTGTTATCGGCGACTCGCCAAGTGCTTGAAAATGGACTAAAAGTATTGGGTGTATCAGCACCCGCTAAGATGTAAGCTTTAACACTCGTTAGGGTTTAAGAGGTAAAAAGAAGGATGGGGACTCGATGAAAAATAACAATCAATACGACAGCTTTGATCTAAAGACACAGTCTTCAAGTTCAGAGTATGGCGGCACCATCCTTGGCTTTATCTTAGGGCTTGGTGTTGGCCTAGGCGTTGCTTTTGTGATTGCCTTTTATCTCTCAAAAAATACACCCCAAGAGCGTCCTGGCGTTAGAGCTCCCAATCTTCCCTTAACTATTAAATCAGGACCGGCACCTGCGGAAGGTGAAGCAGCTGCCCCAGCAGAGGCTTTAGATTTAAACAAACCTTTACAAGGTAAGTCTGCCGCACCAGCTTCCGATGCTTCGGACCCAATTGCTGATTTAGCAAGCGGTAAGAAGCCGGCTGAAGTGGTTCCAACCCCTGTCGCAAAATCGGATGCAATTTATTTTTTACAAGTTGGCGCATTTAATAAGCGCGCTGATGCGGATGCTCAAAAAGCCAGTTTAGCTATCCAGGGTATTCAGTCTCAATTAAGTGAGATTACAAGTGAGGGCAATACACTGTGGCGTGTTCGTGTGGGTCCGTATAACAGTATTGAAGAAAGTAACCCCGTGCGTGATAAGTTAAATAGCATGGGCATTAAACCAAATGTTATTAAGTCTGGTAAATCATGATTACATTATCCAAATCTAAAAGAATTTTTTTATCCGCCACCATTCTCGGCTTGGCGGTTTCATTCTCAGGCTTTGTTAGTGCGCAAAGCCCTAAGATTGAAGAAGGCTTTGACT
>NZ_NCFJ01000756.1:0-1013 GCF_002281105.1 Polynucleobacter sp. 35-46-11 | reverse complement strand
CAGCAGGCCCCGTGGCTTCGTTTATACTTGATCCAATTGCCGTACTGACGACCTTTAAAGCGGTCGTGCTTGAGGGCGTTGAGGTAGTCTTCATCGTCATCGCAGTAGGTGCCGCAGGAGATTTATTAGTACCGGCGAGCATCGGCGCGGCGGTGGCCGGCATCCTTGTGATCATACTTGGCCTTACACTGCACCGACCGCTCGCTCGGGTGCCTGAGAATGCGCTTAAGTTCGCCGTCGGCGTATTGATCTCCGCCTTCGGAATTTTTTGGATCGGCGAAGGCCTTGGCCTCCATTGGCCGGGTAACGACTTTGCAATCGTTGGGATGGTTGCGCTGCTCCTAATCACCGCATTGGGTGCAGTCCGCCTTGTCCGCAATCCATCGGCCTAAACGGTAAGAGATGCAGCATGAAAATACTGCTAACGATTCTGCGCGAGCTTTGGAGCTTGTTTATCGACGATGGAAGCTTGGCTCTAGCGCTCGTTCTTTGGTGCATCGGTGCTGGGCTGATCTTGCCCCGCACGGTTTCCTTCGGCGACTGGAATGCGCCCGTATTTTTCCTTGGATGCATACTGATTTTGCTGGCGAACGTAGCGTTGGCGGCACGCGCGTTTAGGAGCCGATGAAATTTATTGCGAAGCAGTCGCCGGCGGCGATGTGAGCACCGCAGCACTTAAAACAGCAATTCACACCGGATTTTAGGGAGGTCATGATGAGGTACCTAAAACTGGTAATAAAATGTATCGCAGGTCAGTCTGACGATAAAAGATCCTGTAAATGGTCAGGCGATCGGAGCGGTTACAGTCGGCATCGACGTGGACAAATTGCCGAAGTGACGATTTGAATCGGGAAGTGAAGGGCGCGTTGGTGTCCTTCACTTCTTTTCGCGACGGGGACACGATTATTTTTGTCTGCAATACGTTGCAATACTTCTGCCAATGTAAATATGGCAGATTGTTTCCATAGAGATCGAGGAAAATTGCAAAATCATGCGTCGGAGGTCACGGGCAG
>NZ_NCFJ01000755.1:0-1015 GCF_002281105.1 Polynucleobacter sp. 35-46-11 | reverse complement strand
AATCCAGCTTGGATGAACTTCCTCAGTTATGGAGTATTTTGAAGGGCGATATGAGTTTTGTCGGTCCAAGGCCTGCCCTATTTAATCAATATGAGTTGGAATTTCTAATTCATCCAAGAAGGCAGTTTCACAGTCGATCTGAGTAAATTCAGGCTGACGATCAGCTCGTAAATCTTCGTCACGGAAACACTTCGTAATTTGGTAGTAGCGATCAAAACCAGCCACCATCAACAATTGTTTAAACAATTGAGGGGACTGTGGCAATGCAAAGAACTGACCATCATGTACACGTGAAGGGACTAGATAGTCACGCGCACCCTCAGGAGTACTCTTGGTCAACATCGGTGTTTCAATATCAATAAAGCCTGCAGCGTCGAAATAGCGACGACATTCCATGGCAACGTTGTAACGCAAACGCAAATTCTTTTGCATTTGAGGGCGCCGTAAATCTAGAACGCGGTGAGTTAAGCGAGTGGTCTCAGATAAATTCTCATCCTCTAATTGGAATGGAGGAGTAATAGACGCATTAAGAATGACCAAGCTATGGCAAAGCACTTCAATCTTGCCACTCACTAAATCATTATTCTCGGTACCAGCTGGACGCGCACGCACCAAGCCTTTGATCTGAATACAAAACTCGTTACGAACCTGCTCAGCTAAAGCGAACATTTCCGGACGATCTGGATCGCATACCACCTGCACAAAACCCTGGTGATCACGTAGGTCAATAAAAATTACGCCACCGTGGTCACGGCGTCGATTTACCCAACCAGACAGGGTAATTTCCTGACCAATGAGTGATTCAGTTACCTGACCGCAGGTATGGCTTCGCATCGACATAACAATTTCCTATAAATCAAAGATGATGGTTTGGCCCAATCACGGGCAAACCAGTTGAACTGGTGGGAGGAACAGATCCCATTGAAACAATATGCTTGAGCGCCGCTTCGACACTCATCTCTAATTCAATAGTGTTCGCACGGGGGACAATCATAAAAAATCCAGAAGTCGGATT
>NZ_NCFJ01000754.1:0-1019 GCF_002281105.1 Polynucleobacter sp. 35-46-11 | reverse complement strand
TTGTCTGCCGGAATGGTACCAGGCGTAGTTCCGCTGATGGTAGTTCCATTGAGATCAAAGCTAAATGCTCCTTGAACATTGGTAATGGTTGCATTTTCTACAGCAGGTTTATAGCTGATCCAAACCCCTTGTCCGGCTTGCATGACCATTGAGCGGCCTTGCTCATTAAACATGACTTTCATGTCTTCTGAAACATCGGTATTGGCTGTACGGATTGCATTTGCTGTTAATGCTTGAGGTGTTACCGCACCACCGACGTAAGCCAAATAATCAGTAAGATTGTAGGTCGCCATCTCGTTGGTCGGATTAAACGTTTCTACGGTTTCACCTGAGTCGAGGTTTGCTTTGAGCGTTACAACAGCCGATGGATTAGCAGGGGTTGTCAATCCTGGCGGAATATTGATGTTTGTGATCGGTGCTGTAGAGTCTACTTTTCCGGTTGTTTCATCACGCACCCAGCCTTGGACGATGAACCCGCCGTTGTCGACGAAGTTTCCTTTGGCATCAAACTTAAAATCTCCGGAACGGCTGTATTTGTAGGTACTTCCGGCATCCGAACTGACGATAAAAAAGCCATCGCCTTGGATCGCGACATCGGTATTTTTATCGGTATTTTGGATAGAACCTTGGGTCATGATACGGGTAACGGAGTTAATCGTTGTACCCAATCCGATCTGAACGGCATTTTTACCCCCCAAGTCTCCTTGCGGTGCCGTAGCGATTTGTGCCGTTTGTGCCAGCAAATCAGAAAAATTGGCACGTGAGTATTTAAATCCAATCGTGTTAACGTTGGCAATATTGTTGGACTCAACGTCCATCGCGATTTGGTGTGCTTGCAATCCGGTGACGCCCGCAAAGAGTGATCGTAACATGATAGCCATTATTGGACTTCCTTTTTATCAGCGTTAGCATCTTTACCGCCTGAATCCCCATGTCCATGATGCATAAACATATGCATCAGTGGGCACGCCAGTAATAACAAGAATGGGAGTGTCGCGATCGTATGGGCGTAGTGCTCG
>NZ_NCFJ01000753.1:0-1019 GCF_002281105.1 Polynucleobacter sp. 35-46-11 | reverse complement strand
CAATTACAACTTGTGTCATGTCTCTACCTATTTTTTTATAAAGCTATTTTCAGTACTACCAAAGACTCAGGAGTGCGATTAAGCACTCCTGAGGTATTGATTTAATCGAACAAAGTATTAATTTACTTTAATGTTCTTTTCTTTGAAATACTTCAAAGCACCTGGGTGATAAGTGATTGGAGTAGAAGCTTGTTTCTGATTCTCAAGGGTTACGTTGATGTATTCCTTGTGAGTGCGAACCAAGTCTAATTTATTATCAAAGATTGCCTTAACAATTTTGTAAGCTTCGTCGTCGGGCATGTTTGCATTAACTACGAGGATATTAGCAACACCGGCAACCTTGTTATCCTTAGTCATGCCGCTATAAGTCTCTTTAGGAATATCGGCAGCAAAGTACAGATTGCCATATTTCTTGTTCATTGCACCAACTTCAGCAGCGTTATCCACCATCACAATCTTCATGCCTGGGCTATTAGCTAGGTCGGTCACGGCCGCAGTTGGTAAACCGCCTACCCAGAAGAAAGCATCAATCTTGCGGTCTTTCACAGCATTAACGGACTCAGCAACGCTCAAACGCTCACGTTTTACATCCTTGTCTTTGTCGAGGCCTGCAGCTTCAAGTAAGCGAAATGCCATTACTTCAGTAGCGCTTCCAGGGGAGCCAGTGCTAACACGCTTACCTTTGAGGTCCTTCATGGACTTGATGCCAGTGGATTCAACTGTGACAACGTGCATGAGATTTGGATAAAGAACTAAGAGGGAGCGCAGATCAATTTTTTTGTTGGTAAATTTGCCTTCACCTTCTTTAGCATCTTTAGCTGCATCAGCCATAGAAAAACCAACATATGGTTTTCCAGTACCAATGAGGTTAAGGTTATCGACCGAACCACCGGTAACTTCAGCTGTAGCAGACATGCCAGGTACTTTGCTAGATAATACTGCAGCCAAGCCACCACCCATTGGGTAGTAAACACCACCTGTGCCGCCGGTTGCGATTGAAAGGTTTTGCGCTTGTGCGC
>NZ_NCFJ01000117.1:0-6379 GCF_002281105.1 Polynucleobacter sp. 35-46-11 | reverse complement strand
TATATGGTTCGCGAAGCACGTGAGCTGATTCCTACAGCTAAAGCATTCCAATTAATGACGCTATTGCGCGGCCTAGATGTGGAAGAATTAACGCGCCCTGATCTCACGGGCAGCTGGGAAAATAAACTTTCCTTGATTGAACGTGGCGAAATGAATCGCGATACCTTCATGCAAGAAATTGCACAGATGACGCAACGCATCGTCAAGCGCGCCAAGGAGTATGACAGCGATACTATTCCAGGCGACTACGCGACCATGTCTACACCCTGCCCACACTGTAAGGGCGCAGTTAAAGAAAACTATCGTCGCTTTGCATGTGAGAAATGCGGATTCACGATTAGCAAAACTCCGGGTGGGCGTGCGTTTGAATATCCAGAGGTAGAAGAGCTTCTTCGCGAAAAAACCATTGGACCACTGCAAGGTTTCCGCAGCAAGATGGGTAGGCCATTTGCCGCAATTATTAAGTTAAGCGAAATTCCTGAAGATGATGCCGATTATCCAAATGCAGGCTTTAAGCTTGAGTTTGATTTTGGCAATACGCAAGAGGATGAATCTGAATCAATCGACTTTACTGGCCGCCAGGCTTTGGGTGTTTGTCCAAAGTGCTCTGGTGCTGTGTATGAAGATGGCATGCGCTATCTTTGTGAGAACAACACAGGGCCAAATAAATCATGTGATTTCAAAACGGGCAAAGTAGTTTTGCAACAAGAAATTTCTGCGGAGCAAGTTCAAAAATTGCTAGCAGAGGGCAAAACAGATTTGCTAACCAATTTCAAATCCAACCGTACTGGTCGCGGCTTTAAGGCTTATCTTGCTTTAGGCGCAGATGGCAAAATTGGCTTTGAGTTTGAAGCAAAAGCACCTAAGGCTGGCGCTGCCACTAAAGCGCCAGCGAAGAAACGTGCAGGTGCCAGTGCAGCCACCAAGTCTGCAGCAAAACCTAAGCGTGCCAGCAAAGCAAAGTCGTCCTCAAGCACTTGAGCAGTAATGAGCTTGGCAGCTAAGGCCGACCATAAAACTCCTCTTGAACCCAGGGCTGTTGCTAAAAATATCCCTGGGCGTTGAGTGAGCGCCCCAATAATCGGCAAGCGATCACCTGCAACACAGCGCACACCGACAAAACTTCCTGACTTGTGAAGATGACTAACATCACCCTCTTCATAATCCAATAAACCCTTTGCCTGCTCGCGGTTAAAGTCATCACTTGTATCCCAATCGTGTAGCTCCGACTCTCCTTCATCAAAGCTAGAGCCCACTATCCACTGGTAACTTCCATCGGGTAATTTCTTGGCTGGCAAACAATAGCCATCGCCCGAGATAGCGGTACGAGGTAGTTTTGGCGCCCACGAGCTTGCTTCATCAATGGAAAAAATGCTCAACTGTCCACGCACCGGCCTCAAGGGAAGTCGCACGTCGATACTTCCAGCTAAATTTTTGGTTTCTAAGGCTGCTGCAATAATGACCTTGTTGGCGGTCATGATGGTAATGCCCTGGGGGTCGATCAATCGCCAGCCCACAGGGGCTTTCTCCAATCGAGCTACTGAAGTATTCCAGCGGCAGGTCAACCTTGGGTTGGGGGCCAATGCATCTTGAGCTGCTTCAAACAAATTCAACGATGCCCCGCGGGGGAGCCAAATTCCGTCTTGAGAAATTCCACAAGCATCCATTGCCTCATTTGCATACAGAGCTTGCGCTAAACCTTCGTCAAGATTGAGTGATTGCAAATAGCCTGCAACATCATCCCGATTAAAAACTTTATCTTTTTTATTTGGTTGAAAGATGCCATGTTGATTCCAGCACTTACCCCAGCGGGCTTCGGCCATTAGAAATGCAATGCGAGTTAAGCGCAATAAACGGGGTGCGCCTCGACCAACATGTGGATGAGCAATAGCGTAAGCGTGACTAGAACATGCTGATGCAGGATGGGGGGCTGAGTCAAGGATACAAACCGTTTGACCGCGTTCAAGCAGTTCATTTGCAATGCTAGATCCAGCAATGCCTGCCCCAATCACCACGATGTCATGGTGTTGGGGTGAGGTCATTAAATGCGGATGTTTTGAAAAGACTTCTTAAGTTCATAGAGATGACTAGGCGTTTAAGCGCTTCTCAATTTTGCTACGTGCTTCGATTAGCTCTTTAGGCAAGCGCTCGCCTAGATGCTCAAATAATTCTGAATGGAGTTTGAGTTCATTTTTCCAATCGTCAACAGCAACGGTAATTGCTTTCTCAAATTTGTCAGCTGAATAATCGAGACCATTCCAGTGCATATCAGCATGCTCTGGGCAAATACCAAACACCGTCTCTTTACCTTTAGCCGTACCTTCAGCACGGCCTAAGATCCAAGAGAGCACGCGCATGTTTTCACCGAAACCAGGCCATACAAACTTGCCGTTTTCATCTTTGCGGAACCAGTTCACACAATAGATCTTTGGTAGCACAGCACCTTCGGCAGCAAGCTTGCTACCAATGTTCAACCAATGCTGGAAGTAATCGCTCATGTTGTAACCAGCAAATGCAATCATCGCAAATGGGTCGCGACGTACAACGCCTACTTGGCCAGTAATCGCAGCGGTGGTTTCAGAGCCCATTGTGGCTGCCATGTAAACACCTTCTACCCAGTCACGTGCTTCACTTACCAATGGCACTGTGTTTGAGCGACGACCGCCAAACAAGAATGCATCAATCGCAACACCCTCAGGATTGTCCCAATTTGGATCAACTGCAGGATTATTTGTGGCGGCTACAGTGAAGCGTGAATTTGGATGCGCAGCTTTACGACCGGCGGCACCATCAGCGGGAGTCCAATCCTTGCCTTGCCAGTCAATCAAATGTGCAGGGGGAGTATCAGTTAAACCTTCCCACCAAACATCACCATCATCAGTTAAACCAACGTTAGTGAAGATCACATCTTGGTTTAATGAATCGAGACAGTTTGGATTGGTTTGACGATTTGTACCTGGAGCGACACCAAAGTAACCAGACTCTGGGTTAATCGCAAACAAACGTGTCTTACCTGTAACAGGATCTTTGCGTGGCTTGATCCATGCAATGTCATCACCAACCGTAGTGACCTTCCAACCCTCGAAGCCTTTTGGAGGAATCATCATAGAGAAGTTGGTTTTTCCGCAGGCAGATGGGAAAGCCGCGGCAATATGGTATTTCTTGCCCTCGGGTGAAGTCACGCCCAAGATCAACATGTGTTCAGCTAACCAGCCTTGATCGCGCCCCATATTGGATGCAATGCGCAAAGCAAAACATTTTTTACCTAGCAATGCATTGCCACCGTAACCAGAACCAAAAGACCAAATCTCACGAGTTTCTGGATAGTGAACGATGTACTTGGTTTTGTTGTTAGGCCAAGCAACATCTTTTTCGCCCGCAGCCAATGGCTTACCAACAGTGTGAATGCAAGGAACGAATTCGCCAGTGGCGCCAAGTTGATCAATCACAGCTTTGCCCATGCGAGTCATTAAGCGCATGTTGATAGCAACATAAGGGCTGTCAGACAGCTCAACGCCAATATGGGCGATTGGGGAGCCAATTGGGCCCATGGAGAATGGCACTACGTACATTGTTCTACCGCGCATACAGCCATCAAACAATGGCTGGAGAGTGGCACGCATTTCACTTGGCTCTACCCAGTTATTGGTTGGGCCAGCATCTTCTTTTTTTGCAGAGCAGATAAATGTGCGGTCCTCAACACGAGCCACGTCATCAGGGTCTGATAGTGCTAAGAAAGCATTTTTACGCTTTGCTGGGTTGAGGCGCTTGAATACACCCGCATTTACTAGTAACTCACAAAATTCATCATATTCGGCCTGAGAGCCATCGCACCAGCGAATCTTGTCTGGCTTAGTTAGAGCGGCAACATCTGCAACCCATTGAATGAGTTTTTGGTTTTTTACGTACTCAGGTGCATTGGTATTAATAGTCATGAGAGTCCTATGGAATGTAATATTTTTGATCGCACTATTTTAACATTTTGGGCGTATTTTTAGGTGCCGACCCACCAAGAGCAAACCCTTTACTTGCCAATGCAAAACTGGCTAAAAATCTTGCCCAAAAGATCATCTGGAAGCAGTTTTCCGGTGATGTGTCCAAGCTGATCTTGTGCTAAACGGAGCTCTTCTGCAAACAACTCCAGCGATATGTTGCCATCTGCGGCGAATTGTTGAGATTTATCCAAATGGGTCGCTGCCCTATCCAGACAATCAAGGTGTCTTCTACGGGCCACAATGGCGCCCTCTTGAGAGCCGCCCCAACCAACCGATTCTAGGATTTTTTGTTTTAGAGTCTCAACCCCATCGCCAGTCTTGGCCGAAATAAGTAGGGATGGACTTTCACTTTGGTGGGATGCTTCATTAGCAAGCAAGTCAGACTTATTAATGACCTCTAAAACGGGGCACTTTGGTGGGAGGGCCTTCAATATTTGAGCTTTTAAGTCCAAAACCGCCGCGCTATCGATCGCATTAATTGAATTTGAATCTTGCAGAAAAATAACTAGGTCTGCGGCTTGTATTGCCTCCCAAGACCGTTCAATTCCCTTTGCCTCAACTAGATCGCTGGTCTCGCGAAGACCGGCTGTATCAATAATGTGCATTGGAATACCACTTATGGTGATGCTTTCCTTAACGCGATCCCTTGTGGTTCCCGCGATAGGAGTAACAATTGCAACCTCTTCGCCAGCCAAGCGATTAAGAAGTGAGCTCTTTCCAACGTTAGGGGCGCCAGCCAAAACCAGCTGAATACCGTCGCGCAAAATCTTGCCCTGTTTTGCACCCTCTCTCAGCTTATGCAACTTTTCCATCACCGCGCTGAGGCGCTGGCGAGCTTGGGCATTCTCCAGAAACTCAATCTCTTCTTCAGGAAAGTCCAGGGTGGACTCAACCAAAATTCGTAATTGGGTAATTTCTTCGATCAAGGCATTAATGTCGTTTGAGAAGACCCCTTGCAATGAACGCGCTGCTCCACGAACTGCCGCCTCACTTTGAGCATCAATTAAATCTGCGATAGCCTCTGCTTGAGCTAAATCGATTTTGTTATTGAGATACGCGCGTAAGGAAAATTCGCCCGGCTCTGCAATAACCAAACCCTGATCTTTTCCAAGCTCGAGACACCGCTTCATGACCAACTCTAAAAGCTGGGGTCCTCCATGGCATTGCAGCTCAAGCACATCTTCACCGGTAAAGGAGGCGGGGGCAGCAAAGTAAATTGCAATCAGCTGGTCAATCGTCTCGCCGCGCGCATCACGAAGGGTAAGGAGATTGGTTTGGCGCGGCGTAAGCGCCTTGTGAAAAAGAGCTTCGGCTATTGGCAAAAGCTGTGGGCCACTAATACGAATAACGCCAACCCCAGCCTTGCCCGGCGCAGTGGCAACCGCAATGATGGGCAGCTTTCTCGTCATCATTGCAGGCACCCTTTGTTTATTTGTTATCGGCCAAAGACTTTAAGCCGGCTTTTTTCCAAACATTTGATTGATTTGCCACTGCTGAGCAATTGATAGTAAGTTGTTCACTACCCAATACAAGACCAAGCCTGCTGGGAAGAAGAAGAACATCACAGAGAATACAAGCGGCATATACATCATCACCTTAGCCTGAATTGGATCTGGTGGCGTTGGGTTCAGCTTGGTTTGCACAAACATTGAAGCAGCCATAATGATTGGCAAAATGTAGTATGGGTCTGGAACTGATAAATCATGAATCCACCCAATCCATGGGGCGTTGCGCATTTCTACTGAAGACAATAGAACCCAGTACAAAGCAATAAATACTGGGATCTGAATCACCACCGGCAAACAACCACCAAGAGGATTAATTTTTTCCTTGCGGTACATCTCCATCATGGCTTGATTTAATTTTTGTGGATCACCCTTGTACTGCTCTCTCATGGTGAGTAAGCGTGGTTGCACCTCTTTCATGCGGGCCATAGACTTATAGCTTGCAGCTGAAAGCGGGAAAAACACCAACTTAATTAAGATGGTCAATAAAATAATTGACCAACCCCAGTTGCCCACATAAGAATGAATGTTGTCCAAGAGCCAGAAAATGGGTTTAGCCAAAATGGTTAAGTAGCCGTAATCTTTTAGCAACTCAAAGCCCGGAGCAATTGTTTCCAATACGCGCTCTTCTTGTGGCCCCACAAATAGTTTGGCTTTTTCCACAACTGTTGTGCCTGGTGCAACTACGCCCAGTGGTACTTGCATACCGATTCGATAAAGGTTGTTATCAATCTTTCCGGCATAAATATCTCGTGCTGCTTTATCGCTAGGAATCCAGGCGCTAGCAAAGTAATGCTGAACCATGGCTATCCAAGCGGGATCGCCAGCTGGAACCTGTGTAGGAATAGTAATTTTGTTTTTATCAATCGCCGTGAATTC
>NZ_NCFJ01000752.1:0-1019 GCF_002281105.1 Polynucleobacter sp. 35-46-11 | reverse complement strand
GGTTGGGTTAATTGCTGCGGATAACGCAAATGTGAACTTAACTCAAAATGCGAATTTCACCAGCGTCAATGTTGGTGAGAGTATTCCAGTCATCGTATTTGCAGGTATTAGTGGAGCCGCTGCAGCCAACTACACTGTAGTTCAGCCTAGCGGCTTAAGCGCCAACATTACTTCTAAGTCATTGACTATCACTGGCACTACGGTTGCTAATAAAGTGTATGACGGCAGCACAGCCGCTACCGTTACCGCAGGCACACTAGTAGGGCTGATTTCTTCAGACGTCGCTAATATCACTTTCACAAAAGCCGCTAGCTTTAGCTCCGCTAATGCAGCTAACGCAATTGCTATTGTTATGAATAACAGTATCAGTGGCCCTGCGGCTGATAATTACACATTAACTCAACCTACCAGTATTACTGCCAATATTTCTCCTAAAGCGCTGACAGTGACTGGAACAAGCATTGCAAATAAGGTATATGACGGCACAACAAGCGCACCAATTTCTGGTGGTAGCTTGGTTGGCGTGGTGTTAGGTGATACCGTTGCCTTAAGTCAGGCTGCAAACTTTAGTCAGTCTAATGCTGGTACAGGCCTTGCAGTGACTGTTGCCAATACATTAACGAATAACCCTGATGGTAATTACACGCTTACTCAGCCAACCGGCTTTACTGCCAACATTACTCCAGCCCCAATTACAGTATCGATTGGTAGTCAGACTAAAGAATATGACACTACCAATATTGCGATTCTGACAAGTGGAAGCAGTAGCAATGCTGGTAGCTATACTTTAAGTGGATTTGTTAGCGGGCAGGGCGCCTATATTACTCAAATAAACGCTACCTACAATAGCGCTAACGTGGCCGATGCAAGCACCGTAACTGCTTCATTGAGTTCTGCTAACTTTATCGCTACTGGCAACACTAATTTATCCAACTATGCATTGCCAACGTCTGTCAGTGCTGTAGGTGTCATTACTCCAGCCACGTTAACAATGACTGCTAATGCTGCTGCCAAGTTCG
>NZ_NCFJ01000751.1:0-1020 GCF_002281105.1 Polynucleobacter sp. 35-46-11 | reverse complement strand
TGAAAATTACCTCCACAATGAATGGCAAGAAATTGGACAGCCCGATACCCTACTGCTAGCCATTCCGCTGAATATCAAACGCAGTCGCTTGATTGCCGAAATTACTCAAATACTGTCAAACAGTATTAGTAATAAGCCAATGCAAGCAAAAGCTAAATACCAGCTCTTGCAAAAGAAAACGCACTTACAAACTTTGAAGATAGGAATTAAGACTTTGTGGTTAAGGGCATTACGTCCTAAAAGTGAGCTGTGGCGTATTGGCGCTGAAGCGGAAGTTAGTAAAACCTATAGCAATGAAGTGGACTCCAAAGCCATCAAGAAAACGATTCTTACTTCACAGGCTAGACAAACACTCACAATCGTAACTAGCCGCGCATTACTAAATGCCACTATGGTGGCTGAAAATGCTGCGCGGGGTATATTTCCAAGCAATACCAAGCACCCCTATGCCGTTAAATTTAATGCGGATGAGTTTCATCAAGTCTTAGCCAAACAAACAGCATGGGCCAAACAAGAAAAGGCCAAATACCGCTAGATAAGCTCTACTGCATTCCGCAGAATATCTGGACGGGTATCAATATAGCGCTGCGTGGTTGACATCTGACTATGGCCGGCTAGCTGCATCATCACCCGCACTGATACACCCTTCTCACTGAGTCGTGTCAAAAAGCCCCGACGACCGCTATGACTAGTAGCGCCATTAAGTCCAGCTTGGCGATATAAGCCATTAATTACATGTGTCAATGTATTTGGCGTAAATCCATGTGCTCTTTGCGTGGGAAACAATGGACGATTCATATCTTTTGGTGGATGCGCTGCGATGTACTTGGCAAGTTCATGTTGCATACGCTCAGATAAAAGAACTACCCTACTTTTAGAGCCTTTGGTTTGATTGGCTGCTAGATGGATTTCATTTAAAACCTGGTTATCGCTGCTTAAAACGTCGCTATAGCGCACGCTTGCTACTTCCCCTATACGCATACCCGCCCAGTGTGTTAACAGCAGTATTGCGCGATTACG
>NZ_NCFJ01000750.1:0-1020 GCF_002281105.1 Polynucleobacter sp. 35-46-11 | reverse complement strand
AGCTGGAATCGCGGCGGAAAACTATCCTTTCTGCACGATCGAGCCCAATGTGGGTGTGGTTGAGGTTCCTGACCCCCGTCTTGCCGCTTTGGCTGAGATCGTCAAGCCTGAGCGCATCCTGCCTGCCGCTGTCGAATTTGTCGACATTGCGGGCTTGGTTGCTGGAGCTTCCAAAGGTGAGGGCCTGGGAAACCAATTCCTGGCCAACATTCGTGAAACTGACGCAATTACCCATGTGGTCCGTTGTTTTGAGGATGCTAACGTGATTCACGTGGCTGGCAAGATTGACCCGATCTCCGATATCGCAGTGATCGACACTGAGCTAGCCTTATCTGACTTAACAACCGTTGAAAAAACCCTCCAACGTTCTAGCAAAGCTGCTAAGTCAGGTAATGACAAAGAGGCAGCAGCTCTCGTGGCTGTACTGACTAAGGTGCAAGCCCATTTAGATCAAGCTCAGCCTGTTCGCAGCTTGAAGCTGACTGACGAAGAAAATTTGCTTTTAAAGCCACTGTGCTTAATTACCGCAAAGCCTGCAATGTATATCGCTAACGTCAAAGAAGACGGCTTTGACAATAATCCGCATTTAGAGGCAGTGATTCAGCATGCAGCTAAAGAGGGCGCGCCAGTGGTTGCGGTGTGTGCCGCAATCGAAGCCGAGATCGCTGATTTGGATGACGCTGACAAAGCTGAGTTTTTGGCAGACCTCGGTATGGAAGAGTCTGGATTGGATCGTGTGATTCGTGCGGGCTATAAGTTATTAGGCCTACAGACCTACTTTACTGCTGGTGTTAAAGAAGTTCGTGCCTGGACAATTCATAAAGGTGATACTGCGCCACAGGCTGCCGGAGTGATCCATACCGATTTTGAGCGCGGCTTTATTCGTGCGCAAACCATTGCTTTTGAAGACTTTATTCAATTCAAGGGTGAGTCTGGTGCCAAGGAAGCTGGAAAGATGCGTGCCGAGGGTAAGGAGTATGTTGTTAAAGATGGTGATGTTTTGAACTTCCTCTTTAACGT
>NZ_NCFJ01000116.1:0-6408 GCF_002281105.1 Polynucleobacter sp. 35-46-11 | reverse complement strand
CTTGCTGAAGTAGCTGGTGACAGCCCCTTGATAGAGGGTGATGTATCGACCCAGGAATTGCAAAGATCTCACGGCCCAGCTCTAGCCCTATTTTGGCTGTAATCAATGAGCCAGAGCGCTCGGCCGCTTCGATTACCAGGATTCCTAGCGCTAGGGCCGCAATAATGCGGTTCCTGCGTGGGAAGTGCCAGGCTTTTGGCCCCAATCCTGGCTCCAATTCAGACACTAGTAAGCCGCTACTACCAATTGCTTGGGCTAATCTTTGGTGCTCTCTGGGGTACACATTGTCCAGACCTGTTCCGCATACTGCAATGGTTGGCTGGTCCTTCTTCTGTCCAAGGGCGCCCAAGTGGGCGGCACCATCAATGCCCCTGGCTAAGCCCGAAATAATGAGATAGCCCTTCGCAGATAAGGCTTGCGCAAAATAGTGGGCATTTTTGATTCCCTCATGGCTGGCCTTGCGGGATCCAACAATGGCAATCATGGGGAAACCCAGCAAGCGAATATCCCCATATATATAGAGTGAATTGGGAGGATCGTATAAATCTAATAGGCGAGCTGGATAGCCAGCGGCGTTTTGGTGAATTTGGATGATGTCTGAATTGTTCGGCTTGTTCATAAAGCAATTTTCAGCATGGGCGTATAGAGAACTATCAGGACAGCTTTATTACTCTGTTGGATAATTCCGATATGGCTTTATTAACTGTCCTTTGCTATCCAGATCCACGCCTACTTAAGGTTGCTAAACCCGTGGCGCAGGTAGATGCACGCATCAAAAAAATTGTGGCCGATATGGCCGAGACAATGTACAAAGCGCCGGGGGTTGGTTTGGCTGCAACACAGGTTGATATTCATGAGCGGATTGTGGTGATTGATATTTCAGATAATCAAGATGAGTTAATGGTATTCATCAATCCAGAATTAGTTTGGGCAAGCCCAGAAAAAAAATCATGGCGCGAGGGATGTCTTTCTGTGCCAGAGTATTACGATGAAGTTGATCGTCCAGCGGTAGTTCGAGTGAAGGCGCTCGACATCAATGGAAAAGAATTTGAAGTAGAGGCAGATGGTTTGTTATCAGTCTGCTTGCAACACGAGATGGATCACTTGCAGGGCAAGGTGTTTGTTGAGTATCTCTCGATGTTGAAGCGCAATCGTATTTCTCTCAAAATGAAAAAGCGCGCAAAAGAATTAGTAGGCGAGCGCTAAGCGCCCAATGAAAATTGTTTTTGCTGGTACCCCAGAGTTTGCTGCGCAAGCAATGCGTGCAATAGAAAAGGCTGGTCATCAAATTGTTTTAGCGCTTACCCAGCCGGATCGTCGTGCGGGTCGCGGCATGCATCTGCAGGCGAGCCCCGTAAAACTTTTTGCGCAAGAAAAAAATATTCCCGTATTGCAACCGGTATCTCTTAAGCAGAGTCATCCTGACTTGCAGAAACAAGCGGCAGCGCTTGAAGCATATCAATATTTATCTGGCATTGATTTTGATGCAATGGTAGTGGTTGCATACGGATTAATTCTTCCTCAAGACGTTCTGGACATCGCGTCTCGCAATGGTAGGTATGGCTGCTTTAATATTCACGCATCTTTGTTACCAAGATGGCGCGGCGCAGCCCCAATCCAGCGCGCTATTGAGAGTGGTGACGCCTGCACCGGTGTGAGCATCATGCAAATGGATGCGGGTCTAGATACTGGCGATACCGTTTTGGTGGGTGATTTGAAAATTACCTCTGACGACACTAGCGCAACACTTCACGATCGTCTTGCTAAGCTGGGTGCTGAGTTGATGGTGAAGGTTCTGAATGATCTAGATAAGGATGTTGTCATTGCAAGAACTCCACAGCCAAGTATCGGCATTACCTATGCAGAAAAAATATTAAAGAACGAGGCAGAAATTGATTGGCAGTTAAGCGCTATTGAAATTGATCGACGTATTCGAGCTTTCAATCCATTTCCCGGATCGATAAGCAGCCTTCAGGGTGAGCAATTCAAGTTTTGGAACTCTTGTTTGCCCAAGCAAGTGCAAATAGATCCAGATGCCAAGCCTGGACAAATTGTGGGATGTAGTGCTGATGGCGTGTATGTTCAATGTGGTGAGGGCGTGATCGAGATTTTAGAAATGCAAAAACCAGGTGGGAAAAAGATTTCTGCAAGTCTGTGCATTCCTGGTGGAATAAGTGCACCTAATTTAATGAGGTTTGAAAAGGCGGCAAACAAGCAAGGAGACGTAAATGTTTAATTTAGCAAAGACCGCGATTTTGATGGCGGCAATTACTGCGCTCTTCATAGTGGTTGGTGGCATGCTTGGTGGTGAAGAGGGGATGTTGATTGCGCTGCTGATCGCAATCGGAATGAACTTTTTTAGCTACTGGTTCTCAGATACGATGGTCCTCAGGATGACGAATGCACAGCAAGTGGATGAGCATTCTGCTCCCCAGCTGTATGCCATGGTTAAAGAGCTGGCTGAAAAGGCTGGACTCCCCATGCCTAAAGTATTTTTAATTGATGAGGATGCGCCCAATGCATTTGCAACCGGTCGCAATCCGGAGAATGCTGCTGTTGCAGCAACCACCGGCATCCTCAGAGTTCTTTCGCCTCGTGAATTGCGCGGCGTAATGGCCCATGAGCTTGCACACGTAAAGCACCGAGATATTTTGATTTCTACTGTGGCTGCTACTATGGCCGGAGCCATTTCTGCATTGTCAAATCTAGCGATGTTTGCTGGTGGTCGAAATTCAGAGGGTCGGCAAGGCAATCCCCTGGCGGCATTGGCAGTAATGATTTTGGCGCCTCTGGCAGCAAGCCTAATTCAAATGAGCATCTCTCGGGCGCGCGAATATGAAGCCGATCGTGGCGGAGCAGAAATGAGCTCTGATCCTGAGTCGCTCGCACAGGCCCTGCAAAAAATTCATGCCTATGCTCAAGGTATTCCATTTCAAGCCATTGAGCGGCATCCTGAGACGGCGCAAATGATGATCATTAACCCTCTTACCGCTGGTGGCCTCTCACAACTTTTTTCTACCCATCCCCCAATGGAGGAGCGGGTAGCTCGATTAATTAGCATGTCTAAAAACGGGGTTTACCCCGGAGCGGAATAATTTGACTGATCAAAAACCACCACGCAGTCTTCCTCTATCCGAGGCGATCACTATTTCTGCGCAAGCAATTGGTGAGGTGATGGTGGGTCGATCACTTACAGAAGTTTTGGATCAGCTGGATGCGCACGAACGCCCTATCGTTCAAAGCCTTACATTTGACGCTTTGCGTAAGTGGGTGAGATCTCATGAGTTCATTAAGGAATTCATTCCAAAGACTCCACCAGTAGAAGTAGAGTACTTATTAAGCGTAGCAATCGCCTTTTTCTTACAAAGTGGTGCGGAGGGTAAAGGCTATGCGGCTCATACGATTGTTGATCAGGCAGTAAAGGCTTGCAGTGAATATGAGCCAACAATGTATGCCAAGGGCTTAGTGAATGCTGTGCTGCGTAAGGTTAGTCTGGCAGTGCAGGCTGAGAATGAGAAACCTTATCCGCCAGACCCCATTCCTATGTTTTTTCCGCCCTGGTGGCGGGCTAGTTTGAAACGTAACTATTCGAAGTCTTGGCAGGCTATGCTGATTCAGCAGGCCCAACGTGCACCCTTAATTTTGCGGGTGAATCTCAAGCAGCATACGCGTCAGGAATATCAAGAGTTATTGCATCAGGCCGGCATCGTTTCTGAGCCCATTGATAGCATTGCTGGAATCCCATTGAATTCTGCTTTGGTCTTGCGTGAGCCTGTGCCGGTATCCGATTTGCCGGGATTTTATAGTGGCGCTGTTTCTGTTCAAGATGCAGGGGCTCAAATTGCGGCGGTATTGCTTGACCCAAAACTGGGAGAGCGCGTATTGGATGCTTGTGCTGCGCCTGGTGGAAAAACCGCTCACTTATTGGAGTTGGCGCAATGCGAGATGATTGCATTGGAGTTGGATGGTCAGCGTCTTGGAAAAATTGGCGGTAATTTAGATCGCTTGCGACTGCAATCTGACGACGTTCAGGTGGTGCGTGGCGACGCCTCAAAGTCAGCCTGGTGGGATGGTAAGCCGTTTGACAAAATCTTATTGGATGCGCCTTGCTCAGCATCTGGCATTGTTGCAAGACACCCCGATATCCCCTTCTTGCGTCGTGAGGCAGATATTAAAGCGCTACAGTTGAGGCAACGCGCTATTTTGGAGCAAGCGTGGAAGATGCTCAAAATGGGCGGCACGCTTTTGTATGTGACTTGCTCCGTATTTCCAGAAGAAGGTGTGGAGCAGGCCGCTTGGTTTGCAAATGAGCATCTCGATGCGTTACGATTGAGCGCTCCCGGACAAATTTTGCCCGCCGAGCTAAATGATGGTTTTTTCTATGCCTTGTTTAAGAAAAAAGGGCCATGAGCCAATTCATTAAACAATTCACCCTTTGTATTTTGATAGCGCTGAGTCTATTTTCAGCAGTTGCAAATGCAGAGGGGATCAAGCTTAAATCTGCTGAGCTAGAGCGGGTGGATAACGACTGGCTATTAAATGCTACATTTAAGATTGAATTGAGCCCGGGTCTAGAAGACGCGGTTCAAAAAGGGGTTGTCTTATATTTTCAGACTGAGTTTGATGTAACTCGTTCGCGTTGGTATTGGTTTGATGAAAAGCCTGCGATGGCTCAGCGACTAACACGCTTGTCTTATCAGCCCATGACTCAGCAATATCGCATAGCCTCTGAAGGCTTTACCTTTTCTGCAAAAACTATATTTGAGGCCTTGCAGGCAGTAGGGAGTATTGGGGGTTGGCGGGTAATTGATGGCAGCCAAATTGACGCAAGCAAGTCTTACACTGCAGCGCTCAGAATGACTCTAGATTTGAGTAGGCTACCCAAGCCATTCCAGGTAAATGCACTAAACAATCGAGACTGGAATGTGACAAGTGATTGGGTTCGCTTTCCATTTTTACCAACCGGCCCCAACCTGATTAAACGATGAAGATTTCTTTAGACTTCATTGGATCAAATGCGTTTGAGAAGGATGCTTGGAAAAGACGCGCACTGCCGATAGCAATGGCAGTAATTGGTACTTTTGCGCTCCTATTGCTAGTCTTGCTATCCATTGCAACATCCAACACCGAGTTCTTTGATAACTATTTTATTTGGCTCTATGCGGCCAACGTCATCATTGGCATTTGTTTGACGCTAGTCATTTTGACCTTGGTGATAGTCATTGCCATTCGTTGGCGTAAGGGACGGTTTGGTACCCGCTTAGTTGCCAAGCTAGCCATGATTTTTGCTCTGGTTGGAGTGGTCCCAGGCTTAATTTTGTATGGCGTCTCTTTGCAGTTCGTTTCTCGCAGTATTGAAACATGGTTTGATGTGCAGGTAGAGTCAGCATTAGATGCTGGGCTTGAGCTGGGGCGAGTTACTCTGCGCGTTGCTCAAGAGGAGATTTTGGCTGAAGGCAATTACATTGCTGAGCAAATTACCCAAGTTCCATCGGGCACAAGTTCTGAGCAAGTTGGCTCCATGGTGATGAAGATTCGCAATCAATTTGGCATTCAAGAGGTAAGCCTTTTTGGTATCCAGCGTAACTTGATCTTAACCAGTGAATCGCGGCCTAAAAAATATCTGCCAGCACCTGCCCCCGATACCATTAATGAGGCATTTAAAAAGAAGGGCATCTCCTCTGTAGAGCAAATTGAAGTAGAAGGTGGACAGCGCGCTTATCGAGTGAGGGCAATTGTGCCGATTATCCGTAAAAAACAGCTCTCCGGTAAATCAGGCTCTGCTAAAGAGGTAGAAGATAAATATTTTTTGCAGTTAGTGCGTTTTATTCCCGAGCCATTGGCTAAAAATATTGTTGCAGTTGAGTCAGCCTATAGCGATTATCAAGAGAAGTCCTTGGGCCGAACTGGCCTAAGAAAAATGTTTGTAGGTACGCTTACATTAACTCTATTTTTTGCATTATTTGTGGCGGTTACTTTGGCTTTGACCTTGGGCCGTCAGCTTGCAAGGCCTTTGTTGATGTTGTTACGGGGGACGCAGGCTGTTGCTCAGGGTGACTTATCTCCCAAACCAGAGTTGGATACTGGCGATGAGCTGGGAATGTTAACTCGTCAATTTAATGTGATGACCCGTCAGTTGGCCGATACCAGGACATCTCTCCAGGAATCCAAATCATTCTTAGAAACAGTATTAGGCAATTTAACTGCTGGCGTTTGTATTTTCGATAAAAACTTCAATGTGGTTTCAAGCAATGCGGGGGCTGATCGCATCTTTGGGCAAGACTTAACGCGAATGGATGGACGTCCTTTAAGTGATAGTCCAAGTCTTGTTGAGTTTGATCAGGCAATTAAAGAGGGTTTTGCCACCATGAAGCTAGCAGTCGGCGTAGAGATTGGTCAGCCAGACTT
>NZ_NCFJ01000749.1:0-1026 GCF_002281105.1 Polynucleobacter sp. 35-46-11 | reverse complement strand
TGGCAAGTTATGTCCAACCACCTGCCTTAATTGACCCTTGGCCTGCTCAACTCTGAGCTTACTGGATTCAGTATTAATTTGCGCATTCAGAAATTCTGTTTGCGCACGAATTAATTCGAATCGGGCAGTCTCACCAACGTCATAACGAATTTGCATACGATCGCGAATTTGCTTAGTTAACCCCAAATCTTCTTCGGCTGCTTTTAACTCTGCTTCGCGACGCATCAACTCATAAAAACGTTGTTGCACCCTGGAAATCATTTCAATTTCAAAGGCAACACGAGTTGCCTCGGCAGCTCGCAAATTAGCCTCGGCTGCATTCACACGAGGATAGCGGGTATAAGGCATATCTAGCGGCTGGGTCACTGACCAGGATGACACATTGCCCGTAGTCAGCGGTCCAGTTACTGATCTTTGTTGTCCTGTATTGAGCTCGAACTCTGGATTTGGAATTGCGCGAGCGGAAGAGAGTTGCCCCCTGATTACCTTGGATTGATCGCGTGCCGCTAGCACTTGAGGGCTAGACTCTAGCGCGATACCAATCAATTCATTTAGAGAAAGTGGCTTTTGAGCTTGTGCACTCACTCCGCCTGCAAACAAGATACAGACTGCAAATATCAATGCAGGTACTAAACGATTCATTGCGACTATTTTAATGAATAAACAAGATCTCTCATTATCTCGCCTTATTAAATTGAAAATATGTGGAATTCCCCAAATAAGGGACTTGGGCACGATTTTGAGCGTATAAATCAACGATCGGGGTTGCGAATTCAAAAGATAACCATTTATGAAAATTAAAATGGTCTTGCCTTGATATTGATCCGCCTTTATACCGGACCCTAAGGCCGAATTGACGATATATAGGACTCAGAGGACTGAGCAGGCTACTCCCCACATGTAAGTAGTCTATTAGATCATACTTGTGGGGATTCAATCGAATTGGGAGTGAATTACTCATATATAGACGTGTTTTGAAAATCGTCCATATTGCTGGCTTTTATGAAGGGCTCTCTGAACCAGCTT
>NZ_NCFJ01000115.1:0-6429 GCF_002281105.1 Polynucleobacter sp. 35-46-11 | reverse complement strand
GTACGCTCATCGCATGGCAACGAACTATTTAAAGAAAATTTTATCGGCCCGAGTCTACGATGTGGCCAGGGAAACAGAGCTCCAAGTAGCCCCCGAACTGACAAAGCGCTTAGGCAACCAAGTTTTACTCAAAAGAGAGGATAACCAGCCGGTTTTCTCCTTCAAACTACGTGGTGCCTATAACAAAATGGCCCATTTACCCCCAGAAGCTCTAAAACGGGGGGTTATTGCAGCCTCAGCTGGCAATCATGCCCAAGGCGTAGCCCTAGCGGCAGCCAAAATGAAGTGCAAAGCAGTCATCGTGATGCCCCTCACCACTCCCAGCGTCAAAATTGACGCAGTCAAGGCGCGTGGCGGATCTTGGGTTGAGGTGATCTTGCATGGCGAATCCTATAGCGATGCCTTCAAATACTCAGAGCTTTTAGAGAAAAAACGGGGTTTGACCTTTGTTCACCCTTTTGATGACCCCGATGTCATCGCCGGACAAGGAACGATCGCCCAAGAAATCTTTCAACAATATCAAGAGCCTATCGATGCTATTTTTGTAGCTATCGGTGGTGGTGGTCTCATTGCTGGAATTGGCGAATATGTCAAAGCAGTCAGCCCTAAGACCAAAGTAATCGGCGTACAGTCAGTTGACTCAGATGCAATGCGACGATCGCTCGAAGCTAACAAGCGTATCGAGATGAAAGACGTAGGCCTCTTCTCTGATGGCACGGCAGTCAAACTCGTTGGGAAAGAAACTTTCCGCATCTGTAAACGCGTAGTCGATGACATCATTACTGTCGATACCGATGAGATCTGCGCTGCCATCAACGATGTCTTCACAGATACCCGCAGCATTCTGGAGCCCGCTGGTGCCTTAGCGATTGCCGGCATGAAGAAGTATGTTGAAAAACATCGCCTAAAAAAGAAAACACTAGTAGCGATAGCTTGTGGCGCGAATATGAATTTCAGTCGCTTACGCTTTGTGGCTGAGCGTGCTGACGTTGGTGAATTCCGCGAAGCTGTTTTTGCCGTGACCATTCCCGAAGAGCGCGGCTCTTTTAGGCGCTTTTGTGAATTACTAGGCAATCGCAATGTTACTGAATTTAACTATCGCATTGCTGATCAGAGCGAAGCACATATTTTTGTAGGAATTGGTACGCAGAAGGCGACAGATAGCACAACAATTGCAAAGCATTTTCGTAAAGCAAAATTTGCAACCATCGATCTCACTCATGATGAGTTAGCGAAGTCTCACCTCCGTCATATGGTAGGCGGTCGCTCCACCCTAGCTCAAGATGAACTGCTTTACCGCTTTGAATTTCCGGAGCGCCCAGGCGCTTTGATGAAGTTCCTTACCAGCATGGCGCCTAATTGGAATATCAGCCTGTTCCATTACCGCAATCACGGCGCAGACTATGGTCGTATCTTGGTAGGTCTTCAGGTTCCCAAAAATGAACAGAAGAAATTTCAAAGCTTCCTAGCATCACTTGGCTATCCTCATTGGAACGAAACCGATAATCCCGCTTACCGTTTATTCCTAAAATGAGATTCAATCCATAAGATCGAATTAGTCAATGTCATACACACTTACCGGAAAACTCGTCGTCGCGATTTCATCGCGTGCGTTGTTTGATTTCGAAGAAGAAAACCGCATCTTCGAATCAACTGATGACAGCGCCTACATGAAGTTGCAATTAGAGCGTTTATCTCATGCCGCTCAAACAGGTGTTGCTTTTCCATTGGTAAAAAAATTGCTCGCTTTCAATGAAGAAGGTGAACAACGTGTTGAGGTGGTGATTCTCTCTCGCAATGACCCAGTTAGTGGCTTACGTGTCTTTCGCTCAGCCGAACATCACGGCCTACATTTAGAGCGCGGTGTATTTACAAGAGGTCGCCCACCCTATCATTACCTTCGTTCGCTACATGCCAACTTATTTCTCTCGGCTAATGAAGATGATGTGCGCGCCACGATTGAGGCAGGGTTTCCTGCTGCGCGCGTATATCCAGAGTCGAGCAAAACTGCAGAGTCTCACCCCAATGAAATTCGCATTGCCTTTGACGGTGATGCCGTTCTATTTTCGGATGAAGCTGAGCAAGTATTTCAGAGTGAAGGCTTGGTAGCCTTTGTCGATCATGAAAGCAAGAAGGCAGCGATTCCTCTACCACCAGGTCCATTTAAACCTTTGTTAGAAGCACTACACCGCTTGCAACGCACCACTAGCGAGAAAGGTATGCGCATTCGCACCGCCTTAGTGACAGCTCGTTCAGCACCCGCGCATGAGCGCGCCATTCGCACACTCATGGCTTGGGGCATCGATGTTGATGAGGCCATGTTCCTTGGTGGGCTCTCCAAAAGCGAATTCCTACGCGAGTTTGAACCAGACTTTTTCTTTGATGACCAAACGGGTCACTGCCAATCGGCCGCATCAGTGGCGCCTACTGGGCACGTTATATCTGGCGTCTCTAATAAACCCAAAAACTAATGTCTACACTTCCTCTTGGTAAGGCAACGGAATATCCTGATCAATACGATCCGAGTTTGCTCTTCCCCATTCCGCGCTCTGAGAATCGCTTCAAGTTAGATATCAAACCAAATCAAGCATTGCCTTTTGTAGGCGTTGATATTTGGAATGCCTTTGAGCTCGGTTGGCTCAATAAAAAAGGGAAGCCCCAGATTGCTCTAGCAGAATTTCAGATTCCAGCGGACTCGCCAAACATGATTGAATCCAAGTCATTCAAGCTTTATCTGAATAGCCTCAATAGCGCCCGCTTTGAAGATGAAGTGGAAGTCCGCGAAAGATTGATTGCGGATCTATCAGCAGTGTCTGGCAGCAAGATTGCGACTCGCATCAACCCCACTGAAGCAGTTGCCAAAAAAGGAATGCAGGAGATGAGTGGCGTTCTCATGGATCGCCTCGATATTGAGATCGATCCGAGTCTATCAGCTGATCCTGCCTTGCTAGAAGTGAATGAATCTTTTGGACCAATCGAGCAATGTTTAGTTTCTCATTTACTCAAATCGAATTGCCCAGTGACCGGTCAACCAGATTGGGCTAGTGTGCAAATTCGCTACCAAGGCCGTCCAATTTTGGAAGAAGGTTTACTGCGCTACCTGATCGGATTTAGGCAAAAAGGTGAGTTTCACGAACATTGTGTTGAGACCATCTTCACTGATATCAAGCGCCAGTGCAAACCAGAAAAACTCTCCGTCTACGCTCGTTATACCCGACGAGGCGGCCTGGATATCAACCCCTTTAGAACTGATCACAATGCACCTTGGCCAGAGAATACACGCCATGCAAGGCAATAACTAAGGCTCAAGCTCCTGTTTTGACGGTGCTACGCTGAGGCCATATATCAGCTCAAGATTTTTTTGAATACTGGGTGCTTGTGAGAAACAGCTTTTTACTAATGCCGGGTTTGCATACCAATCAACATCGCCCTTTGCTTCATCAATAAATGATTTCATAACAATAGCGCTATCGACATCATTAAGTCCTGCGGTCTTGAGTTTTGTAAAACCCAAAGAGCAAGATTTTGCCAAATCAGGGCCTTCTGCTTTAGAAATACGCTGCAGCAAACTAGGAGCAGAGCTATTTAAGATCTGCATAAAATTTTGACCTAAGCCTAGCATTTGAGAGTTCAAAATGTATTCGGAAGAAAGATTTTCTCTGCTTGCCAACCCCTCAATATGAGACGCCGCTGGATAAAACATGCTGCGAAAAAATTGAAACTCTAGTTTCACGGTAAATAGAGGTTGCTTTTCTGATTTAGGATCTTTTTGCAATCTCAGGATTTGCTTATCAGTCAAACTGCCAACGCTTTGATCAATTTTATAGACTGGGATCTCAACCGCTCGAATTCCTTGCCTCAATTCTGGCCAGCTAAAACTAACAGGCGCCTTGGCATCAACCATTCCTTGCAAAAGACTATTGGCCTTCTTTTGTGTCTCACCCACCACTGCATTGCCAACTGTTGCTGAAATCCCACCAATAGCCGCAGCTGAACCGCCAGTTGCCACCATTGCGGCAGCCCCCAACAGTAATTTGGCAGATCCGATGAAATCCTGGTTAGAGTCGCTAGAACTTCTCACATTGAGCACTATCGAAAGTGCGCCTGGGTTGAATATGGAATGGGTACCGAGCACAGTCATTGGGACTACCGATAAAGGAGCGCTACTCAGCGAAGCGCACTCAGAGCCACCCTCTCTGCCGTCAAAAGTAGCAATTGGAATTTCTAACTTATCGAGTTTACTTTTGAAGCCCTGCGTCAGGACAGATAACACTAATTGTGTTTTATCAGACCCCCAAAAACTTCGACTCGCCATTTGAGTGCAACTGCTGACGGGAATCACTTCAGAGCTAATCGTGATATATCCATCATTGCCTCGCCCATCATGCAGCCAATCTGGAGGCTCCCCTCTAACAAATGAGGGGTTCATATCTGGAAAGAAAAAAGCTGCGGCTAGAGATAGCCGGGGGAAAGCAACAATGCTAACGGCTAAGAATGCCAAAAGTGGAAATTTGTGTATCCCTAGCGATTTCATGGATTCATTTTAAGGTGAATACAGCAAACTCGAGGTCATCCGTTCGCTTAGAAAAAAGAAAACCCCAGGAAGCGTTGGCCTGCTGGGGTAAATTGCTAGGCAGTCAAATGACCGCTATCACCTCAATCAAAACGGAATATCGTCATCCATTGCGCCTAGGGATGCAGCATTTGAAGATGCTGGTGCAGATTGCTCAGCCGGCTTTGAACGGCTGTAACTTTCACCACCATCACCACCGCCACCTACTGGCTTGCCACCAAGCATTTGCATTGTTTCTGCAACGATCTCAGTGGAATATTTTTCTTGGCCACTCGCATCAGTCCATTTACGTGTGCGTAAACGGCCTTCTACATAAACCTGTGAACCCTTTTTGAGATATTGGCCAGCGATCTCTGCTAGTTTTCCAAAGAATGCAACGCGGTGCCATTCTGTGGTTTCTTTCATTTCGCCAGACTGCTTATCTTTGTAACGATCTGATGTCGCTACTGAAATGTTTGTTACGGCGTCGCCGCTTGGCATGTAACGTGTTTCTGGGTCGCGCCCTACGTTACCTACGATGATGACTTTATTTACCGAAGCCATGTTGTCTCCCGAAGAAAAATACTGCTGTTATTACTACTAAAAAAATAAACTACTCACCGTAATTCAACCAATGAAGCTACGGTTATGTTGTTGCTGTGACATCCTTTGATTCCGAAGCCCTTGTTGGCATCGAACCCATTGACCAAGCAATTATAAGCCAGCATAAAAGCAGTACTGCACCCAAAACAAAGACCGATAAATCCCCATGGCTATCCATCAAGTAACCCCCAATTACAGCGCCGGTAAAGAGGCCAATCGACTGTGTGGTGTTGTAAACACCCAATGCCGTACCCTTACATTCTTTGGCAAAACGAGAGACTAATGATGGTTGCAATGCTTCAAGTAAGTTAAAGCCCACAAAGTAAATTAATAATGCAATAGCGATGCCAGTAATTGAGTGGGTGCTTGTAAAGACAAATTCTGCAAGAAGGAGTAGCACAATTGCTAACAACAAGATCGTTCTTAACTGCTGCTTCTTTTCACCAAAAATCAGAATTGGTGCCATTAAGAAAAAGGAGAGCAAAACAACTGGGAGATAAACTTGCCAATGTGATGCCAAGGGTAAGCCGGCTTCCACCAATAAGCGCGGTACCACCAAGAACATGGCCACTTGAGTTGCATGCAATACAAATACCCCTGCATTGAGACGCATCAATTCAGGACGCAGAAATACCTCCTTCAAACTGGCTTGTTGCACCTTGGGCTCAGGCTTAGTACTTGGCAAAATATAGCAGGCAACAAACATCGCCCCAACACCTAAGACTGCCAAGACTACAAAGATTCCGCTCAAACTAATCAAGCGATAAATTGGTGCAGCAATTACTAGCGATAAAGCAAATGAAAGTGCAATACTGCCTCCCACCAAGGCCATTGCGCGTGTACGAACCTGCTCACGCGTTAAATCAGCAACCCAGGCAGAAATCGCTGCTGAAACTGCGCCAGCGCCCATCACCCCACGCCCAATAGCGATCCAGAGCAGGTCATCCTGAGCAGCGCAAATTAAGGCGCCAGCGACAAATAAGGAAAGCCCCCATAAAACAACTGGTTTTCGGCCGATCCGGTCAGAAAGACGGCCTAAAGGGATATAGAAGCAGGCCTGAACAATATTGAAGATACCAAGTGTCAAGCCAACCCACAGGGCGTGCTCCCCGCCCGGCAAGCCGTGTGCATGAATGCTGAAAACAGGCAAAAGCAGAAATAGGCCCAACATACGTAGGCCAAAGATGCCTGCTAAGGCCAGAGTGGAGCGAAGTTCAGAAGGATTCATGGGAAAGGGCTATATTAACAAGTTACGCTAAAAAATCATGAATAAC
>NZ_NCFJ01000748.1:0-1029 GCF_002281105.1 Polynucleobacter sp. 35-46-11 | reverse complement strand
ATGATTTGGCTGTCGGTAAATTTAGATCGTTTCATGTAGAACTCCTCTGATAGAGAAAATTCTACCTCTGAGAGCGGTTAGCCTGCGGGGGGATTACCAATCTACTGGTGCTGATGGTAAGCCTTTGAGTGCGCAAGAGATTGCTGAAAAAAGACAAGCTACCCTAAAGATGTCCAAAGTGGGTTTAGACGCACTCATTAAGCAAAAGCCAGAACTGCAGAAAGAAATTGAAGCTGCGCCAGGGTATGCCGTTTTTAGTACGACCAACATAAACGTAGTTTTATTGGTGGTAGCAAGAGGCGAGGGCGTACTGTTTGAAAAGCGTCGCCCTGAACCTATCTTCATGCAAGCGATGAAAACTGGCGAGGGTATTGGCGCGGGATATCAAGATCAATATCAGGTGATCATTTTTAAAAACACCGATGCTATTGATCAGTTTTTGCTGACCTCAATTGATGGACAGCGCGGCGGTATCGATGTGGATGCAAACTTCTCAGCGGGTTCTGGTGGGACCATTCGTTCATTTAATCCCAATATCACTATTTATACGGTTGGATTATCGGGTTATGACTTGCAGGCGAATTATGGAGGCACGCTCTATTTGGTGGATCAGCAACTAAACGATGCTAAAACCTTAAATAGTCTGCCGGCCAAGAAAAATTAACATATCTTCTTGCATAGCTCAAAGCCACTTCAATGGTTTGGAGGTGGATTTTTACGGTGGAATCAATTTCTTTGCCATAGCCTCCAGCCATACTGAAAGCGATCGGCACTTGGTGATCACGCCCATACTGAAATACTTGATCATCTCGAAGACGCATGCCATCTTGCGTAATTTTAAGTTTTCCTAAGCGATCCCCTTCATGGGGATCAGCGCCTGCTAAGTAAATGATGAAGTTGGGTCTAAATTGATCATGCATAGTACTTAAAGCTTGATCTAAGGCCTCTAGATATTGGCTATCTGAACAACCATTCTCTAAGCCAATATCGAAGTCGCTCGTTTCTTTTTGAAAAGGAAAATTATGCTCA
>NZ_NCFJ01000747.1:0-1029 GCF_002281105.1 Polynucleobacter sp. 35-46-11 | reverse complement strand
GCAGAGGCACTGGCAGCACATGCATCAATCACTGATACACCCATATCCGGGGCGATCACTAAACGCTCAGCGGTATAACAATCAATGGTGGTGATATACATTTTTTTCGGGATAGTTTTCATATCCCCTAGAAACACTTTAATGTTTGTTTGAAACTTATCAGATGGTATGGATCTTGCAGCCATCGCAGCATGACCAATTGCCTGAATAGTATCTGGATTACCATCCTTAGCAGTGAGACCCATTTTCATTACTCGCTCCTGGCTAGGGGAGAACTTCTTGGTTGGCACTAACTTAGCCATGATCTTTGGATAGTCTGCTAATAAATTAAATTCTGCAGAAAATAAATCTAGACGGCTACCCAATAAAGCGCTGCCTAATACTGCACCAGCCGAGGTGCCGACAACGATATCAGCCAAGCGCAGATCAATTCCATTTGTCAGCATGGCATGAAAGTAGCCAACTAAAAAAGAGCTCATATATTCAGAGCCACCACCCAAAACGATTGCCCGATCCTTACCCTTTCCTGGGGGATTTTTATACGGTATGGGATGAGCTAGGCCATCATTCCAGCCAGAGGTCGTTTTCTGAATTTCTTTAGCCTCTAATGCTCTCACCTCGGCTATCGTTTTCTTAGATAGATTGGGAGATTGTGAAAATGCCTGTGTGCTTGCGACAGCTGCCACGCCTGCAGCGGAGGATTTTAAGAAATTGCGTCGAGAAGATCGTTTCATATTAGCCCAGTTAATTGTTATCCCAATAACTATCTTTATATCAAACCTTTCTTAATGCCTAGCAATCCTAACTATTCGAAAATTTCCACACCTTGATTCGATACTTTGCGGCATCAATAGAAAAACGACTTAGGAATTTCTCCCTAAGTCGTTAATTTCATTGGTGGGCCCACCAGGACTTGAACCTGGGACCAAAGGATTATGAGAGCAGACACCCAAGATAGACCCATATAAACAGGGGCTCTGCGGGCGGTCTGTGTCGGTGTGTAAGCAAATGTGTAAGCAAATTCGTGGA
>NZ_NCFJ01000114.1:0-6461 GCF_002281105.1 Polynucleobacter sp. 35-46-11 | reverse complement strand
GGCGATAAAAATTGATGTAAGAGGTAGCCATGCGCCCCATGCAATTCGATCCCATCCACACCAATGCGCTCAGCACGCTGCGCCGCAACAACAAATGCTGCAATCAGTTCTGCCAACTCCGTTCCAGAGAGTTCATGAGGCAAGCGTTCATCCTTCAACTGAGGAATAGCTGAAGGGGCAAGCGTATCCCAGCCACCCTGCTCTTTAGAGAGCAGTTGCCCGCCTTCCCAGGGGGTGGCGCTAGAAGCTTTTCGGCCAGCATGCGCCAACTGGATGAAAACAGGGGTTGCTGGTGCCAGCTTACGAGCCCTGCTCAGCTTGTCCTTGAGAGCGGCCTCCGTACGGTCATCCCATAAACCAAGGCAGGCAGGGGTAATGCGCCCCTCTGGCGTCACACCAGTGGCCTCAATAATGAACAAGCCTGCCCCGCTATTCAGGAGATTGCCCCAGTGCATTAAATGCCAATCCTGAGCCTCGCCATTCACAGCCGAGTATTGGCACATGGGCGCCACTACGATGCGATTGGGGAGCTTTAAATCGCCCTTTGGTGAGCTCAGCGTGTAACTTGAAAATAGAAGACTCATTTAAATGCCCTTGGATCCTGAACAGCGAAAAAGTAATGAAAGCGATAAAATAGAAATGGTAGGATAAACGAGGCTATAAACTTTTGCGGATATCAGGTCGCCCAAGTATGTAAACCCAAAAAACTAGAAAAAATATTAGGCAAAATCTATGAGCACACCACAAGCCTTTGAATCAAAAGAAGATATTGGTCATTTTGTTGACGGTAAAGTCGTCAACCCCAAAGACGGTCGTTTTGCCGATGTCTTTAACCCCTCAACTGGAGCAGTCGCTAGACGGGTTTCTTTAGCCAGCCGCAAGGATGTTGACGCTACCGTGGCAGTTGCCCAAAAGGCTTTTGAAAGCTGGAGCCAAACCTCCCCATTGCGCCGCGCACGTATCATGTTCAAGTACCTTGAGCTACTCAATGCCCATCGTGATGAATTAGCTGCCATTATTACTGCCGAACACGGCAAGGTATTTACTGATGCCCAGGGTGAAGTCACGCGCGGTATTGATATAGTTGAATTTGCTACCGGCATTCCAGAACTGCTAAAAGGTGATTACACCGAGCAAGTCTCTACCGATATTGATAACTGGGTCATGCGTCAGCCTTTGGGAGTAGTTGCTGGTATTACCCCATTTAACTTCCCCGTGATGGTGCCAATGTGGATGTTCCCGGTAGCCATTGCTTGCGGTAATACCTTCATCCTGAAACCAAGCCCAACCGATCCTTCAGCTTCCCTGTTGATGGCCAAGCTCTTAAAAGAGGCGGGTTTGCCTGACGGTGTATTTAACGTTGTTCAGGGCGACAAAGAAGCTGTAGATGCCTTAATTGAAAATCCTGATGTCAAAGCAGTCAGCTTTGTAGGCTCAACCCCAATTGCTAACTACATTTATGAGCGTTGCGCACACTTTGGCAAGCGTTCACAGGCATTGGGTGGCGCTAAGAACCATATGGTTGTCATGCCCGATGCAGATATCGATAAAACGATTGATGCTTTGATTGGTGCTGCCTACGGTTCTGCTGGCGAGCGTTGCATGGCAATTTCTGTAGCCGTTTTAGTTGGCGATGTTGCAGAGAAAATCATGCCAAAGCTGATTGAGCGCACCAAGACCTTAAAGGTCAAGAACGGCATGGAACTCGATGCAGAAATGGGCCCAATCGTTACTAAAGCCGCCTTAGAGCGCATTACTGGCTATATTGAAAGCGGTGTAGCTTCAGGCGCCAAGTTACTCGTAGATGGTCGCGGATTAAAAGTACCTGGTCATGAGAATGGCTTCTTTATTGGCGGCACCCTGTTTGATAACGTCACTCCAGAAATGAAGATTTATCTAGAAGAAATCTTCGGCCCAGTCTTGTCTTGCATGCGAGTAGCGAACTTTACCGACGCATTGAATCTGGTAAATGCTTGCGAGTACGGTAATGGTGTTGCTTGCTTCACAAGCGACGGCAATATTGCCCGTGAATTTGCCCGTCGCGTTCAGGTGGGCATGGTTGGTATCAACGTACCTATTCCAGTACCAATGGCTTGGCATGGTTTTGGCGGTTGGAAGAAGTCCCTCTTCGGTGATATGCATGCCTACGGCAAAGAAGGTGTTCGCTTCTATACCAAGCAAAAGAGTGTGATGCAGCGCTGGCCTGAGAGTATTGCCAAAGGCGCAGAGTTTGTCATGCCAACTTCGAAGTAATGAATACTGCGATAGCTACCTATCAGTAACAATAGCGGCCTTTGGGTCGCTATTTTTTTATCACGATCCTATGGCTTAGAGATTAAGCAGGAATAAAGTAGCGCCGCTCAATGGCGCGAGCAAATAAGACAATCACCGATACCAAGGCTAGGTAAACCAAGGCAGCTAAAAGATAGGCTTTAAAGAACTGAAAGTTTGTTGCAGCCAATTCTTGTATGCGCGCAAAGAATTCGGTGTACTGAATCAAGAATGCAACCGAACTATCTTTTAGATTCGCAATCACTTGATTAGTGAGGGCTGGAATAGAAAAGCGAATGACCTGCGGCAAAGTAATGAACTTAAAAATCTGCAGCGGGCTAAAGCCCTGTGCACTTGCTGCCTCAAGTTGAGTCTTGTCTAAACCATTAAAGGCAGTCTTTAAATACGCTGCATTGTAGGCAGCCACATTGAAGGTAAAACCAATAAAAGCCACCGTAAATGGAGATAGTCGAACACCCCATTGCGGTAAGCCGTAATACATTAAGAACAGCAAAACGATTAAGGGCATTCCGATAAAGAAGGAGATATAAGCATTGATGGCGCTACGTACATACTGATTTTTACTGAGGGTGTGATAAAACACCACAATGCCCAAAAGCAAACCTGAAACACTAATCAAGCCGGCTAATTGCAAAGTCTTCACCAGCCCAGTCAGAATTAAGGGCATCTGCTCCGTGAGATCACGGATAAAGGATGGCCATCCTCCCATCAACGCTTTTCCTCTGCACCAAAGAAGGCTTTGATCTCTGGATCAGCATGCTTGCTCAAAGTATCAATCCGATCATCAGCACGAATAACGCCACGGTCTAAGAACATCACTGTATCTGCTATATTGCGCGCTAAGTTGAGGTCATGTGTAACGCAAATCATAGTGATGCCCTCGCCATGCAAGCGATTAATTAAATCGGCGACATCTCTAGACATCACAGGATCCAATGCTGAAGTAGGCTCATCGAGGACTAAGACTGCCGGATCCATAGCGAGCGCCCTTGCAATGGCGACTCGCTGCTTCTGCCCACCAGAAAGCTGCGAGGGGTATTTGTCTTGATGTGGCGTCATCTCAAAATGAGATAACTCAAATAAAGCCTTTTCTTTTGCCTCTGCTTTGCCCATGCCATGCAGCTTGCGCAAACCCAATGAGACATTATCTAAAACAGTCAAATGACTATACAAAGCGAACTGCTGAAATACGAAACCAATTTGCTTGCGCAACTCTCGCACATCAACATCAGGTCCCAACACCTCGCTACCCCTAAATACGATCGATCCTGAAGTGGGTTCAACCAAGCGATTGAGGCAGCGCAATAAAGTAGACTTACCAGAACCAGAGGCGCCCATCAAAACGCGGACCTCCCCCTCATTGAGATCGAGATTGATCTTGGAAAGGACTGTTTGTCCGCCAAACTCCTTAACCAAATCCCTCACTTGAATTAACGCCACAAAATTACCCCTTTGAATAATGTCATCTTGGTAGTCATGCTGGACTCATCCCCGGAATTTGATAGCGTTTAGCCAACAACTGAACGCCGAGCAAGCAAATTCTATAAATCACAAAATAGAGAATGCCCACTGCTAGATAGACTTCAATACCCCGCAGCGTTGTCGAGGTCAAGGTCATGGCTTGCTTGGTAATCTCCGGGATCCCAACGGTGTAAGCAAATGGCGAATACTTTAAAACTGAAGTGAACTCATTGACCATGCCTGGAATCGAGAATCGCAACATCTGCGGTATCTCGATAAATCTGAGAACCTGAATACGCGTCATCCCCATTGCCTGCGCTGCAGTTACTTCGGCGGGATCGACTGAGTTATATGCACCCCGAAATACTTCAGCTAAATAGGCGGAAGCCACTAGACCCAAACTCAGCGCCATAGCCATCAAGGGTGGGACTTTAAAACCAATCCCCGGCAATCCAAAGTACACCATAAATAGTAAAACCAAAACCGGCACACCCCTAAATACATAGGTATAACTGTCAATCAGCGGAATGAGCCAAGGAATATCCATACGACGCAGGCTTGCTAGAAATAAACCCACCACTAAACCGGTTGCAGAGCAAACGAGTGTTACCAGCACCGTATAAGAAATGCCCTGAGCTAACTGGGTAAGAATATCCAGAAAAGTCACAGGGCAGGCTTTCGACTACTAGTTAAGACCTTGATCAGCAGCGTTTATTTCATCCACTTATCTAGGATGGCTTTAATTTTTTCTGGACCAAGTTCATTGAGGTATTTATCAAAGTCGTCACGCAATTTAGAGCCTTTAGCAAAAGCAAAGCCCAACTTATCAAAGCCTGTAAACACATAGCTACTCTGAATTGGTAACTTCAACTTGTTCTCATAATTAAGAAATACGGGCTCTTCAATAAAAGCCAGATCAAGATTGCCATTTTGCAGGTCGGTGATCACCTCAGCATATGAGGGATACAGTTTGACCTTGCTCAGGGAGTAGTAGCCCTTTGGCTCCAACTCATTCTTAATCAGATCATCGTAGGCCATGCCGCGTGGATAGCCGATGGAGTATTTCTTAAGTTGATTCAAATCCGTGATTTGGATATTTTTATTCTTCATGCTGACGAGATGCCAAGCATTGTCATAGTAAGGCTGGGAAAAATCCATTACCTCTTTACGCTTGTCTGTAATAGAAATGCCAGAGAAGGCAACATCTGCTTGGCCGCTAGAAACAGCACCCAACATTCCAGCCCAATCATAAGGAGTCACCTTCAAAGTGCAGCCGCGAGACTGGCAGTAGCCCTGGAAAATATCCATATCTGCACCAATGATCTGCCCCTTATCATCAAACAGCATGGGGGGAGATGCGGGGGAAACAGCAACCTTAATTTCTTTGGAATCAGAGGACTTGGAGCAAGCCACAACAGTGAGCGCTAGAACAGCAGCAAACAGCGCCAGAAAAAAGCGTTTCATAAATACATCTCCTATCCTGATCAATGGTTACACCCAGACTTTGGGTGCACACTAAGTATAGGGGAATTAGGGCTGGACTGGCTACTGCAGCGTGTTTTTAAAGGCAGGTAACATGGGCATCGCCATGACCTCAATTCCTTCATCGCGTAAAGCCTCAGCCTCATCTAGAGTAGTTTGACCACGAATACTCCGCTCAGGAGATTCCTTATAGTGAATTTTGCGGGCCTCTTCTGCAAACGCGCTACCTACATCCTCAGAGCGCCCCATTAACTCACGCATACCCTTTAAAAAGGCTGCCTGTACCTGTGCCTCTAATTGAGAATGATCGCTTCCAGTCAGGGCAACCACATCGCCGCTGATTGTGCTGGCAACACCGCTAGCATCTACTGATCCAGGGCTGGTAACAGTCAATTCAGTTGAAGCGGGCATTTCCTTGCTGGAGCCCGATTTAGCAATATGTGGGGCAGATGGCATCCGGGTAATCTCGGTGCTATCGCAAATAGGGCAGGCAAGCATTCCCTTGTCTTGCTGGGCAAGACAATCCTCCTCAGAGGCAAACCATCCCTCAAAGCGATGATCCATTGGGCAAGCGAGGTTATAAACTTTCATAAGACCTATATAGGGACAAAATTGCTAAATTCAATATCTCTATTTTAATAGGATTACGAAATTACCCTGGAATAGGCGTGGGGCTCACTAGGCCACGTCGATAACGGTCTAGCCAGTAAGTTGCAATCGTTGTCTTTACATCTGTAATTTCACCCTGCTCTACCCAATCTAATAATTGCTCTAAAGAGGTGGCAAATACGTCTAAAAACTCTTCATCATCGAGACGGCTTTTCCCAGAGGTCAGACCTTCAGCGAGATAGATGTCAATAAATTCTGTCGAGTAGGAAATCACTGGGTGGATGCGACGGATAAAACTCCATTTGCTAGCGGAATAACCTGTCTCCTCTTCTAACTCTCGCTGGGCACACAATAATCGATCTTCCCCAATCTCCAACTTGCCCGCAGGAATTTCAATGCAAGCTTTTGCGATTGGGTAGCGATATTGACGCTCCATCAGCACCCTACCATCATCTAAGATAGCCAAAATCGCAACTGCACCAGGGTGCGTCAGGTATTCACGCACTGCTTGATTGCCATCAGGCAAGCTGACTTGATCACGCTTCATATTCAAAAAGATGCCGCCGTAAATATCCTCACCAGATAAGCGCTCTTCTCTCAAATGAGCATCTCCAATT
>NZ_NCFJ01000746.1:0-1033 GCF_002281105.1 Polynucleobacter sp. 35-46-11 | reverse complement strand
CCAACAACCTTATCATTTATCAATGATATCAAGAGTAAATTTGCTATAGGCGCCACTTATGGAAGTGCAGATCCAGTGACTGGAAAATTCAGCACTGTGAGTATGAATGCAATGGGCATGGATTTACAGTTGGATGGAACTATTAAATTTAATGCTGCCGCCTACTCGCTAGCAAGCAGTAAAGGTTTGCAAGATATATTGGCTGCAGGAGTGAAGGTTGGCGGTGCAAGTGGTGTTTTATCGTCAAGCCCAACAGTTACAACCACTCAAGGTACCATCTCAAGTAGAGAGTCAGCTCTAGTAGCATTTACTTCTATGTCGCCCGGGCAGACATTGACAATGGCCGGTCTAGTATTTAAGGCTGGAAGTTTGGGTGCTAGCGCGACTCAAGTTGCCTCAGCATTTGCCAATATCTCCACTGTTGGAATATCAGCGAGCTCACTCAATACAAGTAAGTCTTTGGGTGACAGTGCGGGCGGGTCATTTACATCTGGATCTTCGCTTGGCTGGACCTCAGGTGCAGCAAGTGATTCAACTTTAACGTTTGAGAGCAGTACCAATAATAATGATGTAACAGATCTCAGTCTGATACAAACGGCTGGCACAAGTGATCTACTATCTTTCATAACTGCACAAATTGGTGCGAATGGCGCGATTAATAGCCAGATTCAAAATGAAGTGACAGAGGGAAATCTACTCGCTAAGCAGCAAGCTCAATTGACAGAGCGACTAAATTCAATTCAAAATAATTTTATTTCCCAGTATTCAGCTCTAAATGCTTTACTGTACCAACTAAGCTCCACAAGCACTGCATTGAATAGCGCGCTTACTGCGCTAACTAATAGTCAGAGCAATAATTAACTCTGATCGGATTGAGGAAAATCATGGTATCTAAATCAGCTCGTGCTTATGCGGCAAATGAAGTACTCACTGGAGTTCATGGATCTGATGCAGGGCAACTTATTGTCTTGGTTTACGACCGAGTTTTTGATCATTTGAAACTAGCTAAAAAGGCATTGGAAGATGGCGAATA
>NZ_NCFJ01000745.1:0-1035 GCF_002281105.1 Polynucleobacter sp. 35-46-11 | reverse complement strand
ACTAATTGACTTGCGCTCTTTGCTTTCAGAAAAGATAGTTGGGATTGCGTTAATTCAGTAGAGGTGATTTTGGCCAAAATATCGCCCTGCTTCACCTTTTGACCTGGAATAGCTAGTATCTCCGATACTCGGCCTGTCACATTCGCACCGATACGGGATAAAAACATCTCATTAAAATCCACTCGACCAGAAGCGCGTAACTCTTCAACAAACGAACCGGTGTAAACCTCTCCCTCAGTAATCATATTATGTAGATCTTCATTCACGATCACTACATTGGGATCTTGAACAGACTTGACGGTCGGACTGCGATCAAACACATTGAAGTAATTTAGGATAATCAGAAATAGACAAAACCAAGGAAAGTAATAGAGTCCTTTTTGCGTCCAGGGAGGGGCTTTATCGTACCGCTGAGCCACACGAGGCAAGTGAGTACTAAACCACTCATGGGTTAATAGATATAAATCATTTTGGGCTTTAATGACAACAGCAAGCCATTCCTTTGCATAGACTTTTGCAATTGCCATATAGCGGGAGTAGAACTCCTTTGACTTAGCTATGATTTCCGTGAACTCTTGCTTCATTGCTTTCCACTCTCAATTTTTGCAATCCACTCTGGGGTTGCTCTTAAACGCTGAATCTCGGTAACAACTGAGGCCAAATCAAAGCGGGCCTTGATCAAATCATTACGAGCTACTCTAAATGTTCTTTGTGCATCCAAATACTCGAGCATGCCGCGCTCACCGTAACGATAAGAAACCTCAGCAATCCGCCGCGCACTCGATGCTAGCTGAACGACATCTTGATCAAGAATTTTTACCTGATAACTGGTCATCTGGTAGAGCTTATATGCCGTCTCCAATTGCTGATCAAGGCTTTGGCTTTGGGCATTCAGTTGATTCTTAGCCTTAGATGCATTGGCTTCTGCTTCCGCAATCTGACCACCCTTGAAGTCCCAAATAGGAATGCTCACCACCAAGCCATACAGACGATCAGTAAAATTTGGGTCGTTATATTGCTGTGCCTTAATCGATA
>NZ_NCFJ01000744.1:0-1037 GCF_002281105.1 Polynucleobacter sp. 35-46-11 | reverse complement strand
TGGATATAGAAATCATGATTGCCAATTTACTCGATGAATACCCCATGATCTTGTTTGCTGTGGAGGGGGGCATTGCTCTAGCTCTCCTGCTCTTTATTGTCCTTTGGACAGGTAAGGGCAAAAAATAGTGTTTTTTGAGAGCCTAGTGCAAGGTTCTCGGCATCACTAGGGCAAATTCGGGGATGGGGGCCTGGAAAAACTGAGCCTCCTCGGTCACACAGAAGTACTCTCCGCGCATCGTGCCGGCCGGGGTCGGTAAAGTTGCCCAGCTGGTGTATTCAAACTGCTCACCCGCCCGCAGAAGTGGCTGTTGCCCTACAACCCCCAGGCCACGCACCTCCTGAACATCATTATCCCCATCAGTAATAAACCAATGACGGGCAATGAGCTGAATACTTGCCGTACCGGTATTGCGAATAGTGACGGTATACGCGAACGCAAACTGGCGGTTATCGGGGTCAGACTGGTCGGGCAAATACTGGGTTTTTACCGTAATGCTGATTTCGTGAGGATTCATGCTCGAATTCTGCTCCATCCTAAGGCCAACTGCAAGCTAGAATCTAGGGATGGATAGCCAGAAATCACCTTCAAATAGCCAGTTTGTCATCGCACCCTCCATTTTGTCGGCTGACTTTGCTTGCCTGGGCAAAGAAGTACAAGATGTTCTCTTGGCTGGAGCAGACTGGATTCACTTTGATGTGATGGACAACCATTACGTTCCAAACCTCACTATTGGACCTTTGGTTTGCGAGGCAATTCGTCCACACGCCACAAAAAATGGCAAACCAGCCATGATCGACGTTCACTTAATGGTTGAACCTGTCGACCGCCTCATTCCTGATTTTGCAAAAGCTGGGGCAAACCTCATTAGCTTTCACCCAGAGGCGAGCCCTCATGTGGATCGCACTATTAATTTAATTCGTGACCAAGGATGCCAGGCAGGGCTAGTGTTAAATCCTGCAACACCACTGCATCACTTAGATCACACCCTAGAACTACTCGATCTCGTTTTGCTAATGTCTGTGAATCCTGGCTTT
>NZ_NCFJ01000743.1:0-1038 GCF_002281105.1 Polynucleobacter sp. 35-46-11 | reverse complement strand
TGGCGATCGCTAAATGGATGTTGATCAATATGGAAAAAAAGCAGGGACTTAAAACATGAACGGCTTATCAAATATTAATCCAGCTATTTTTGCTAAACGAAAGCGTGCTAACAAAATAGGCCTGATTCTATCTACTGCGGCAATGGTATTGGGAATGGCCTTTTTGTTATGGTTTTTGAGTATCCTTTTTTTAAAAGGCTTTTCTTCTATTAATTTGGATGTATTTACTCAGAGCACACCTGCACCTGGTTCTGAGGGCGGTGGTTTGGCAAACGCCATTGTTGGTAGCTTGATGATTGTGGCAAGCTGTACTCTCATCAGTACCCCAATTGGCGTGTTAGCGGGTTTATACCTCTCGGAGTATGGCGATAGAAGCAAAGTCGCCTCTGTTACCCGTTTTGTTACTGACATCATGCTATCTGCGCCATCCATTGTCATTGGATTATTCGTATACGCTATTGTGGTAGCTCAGATACGTCACTTCTCTGGTTGGGCTGGCACGATTGCATTGGCTTTAATTGCCATTCCGGTGGTAGTTCGTACAACGGAGAATATGCTCCGCTTAGTGCCTGGAAGCTTGCGAGAGGCCGCCTATGCTTTGGGTACTCCTAAATGGAAAGTAGCATTTATGATTACTTTGCGCGCAGCTCAAAGCGGGGTGATTACCGGTATTTTATTGGCGCTTGCACGTGTGAGTGGTGAAACAGCGCCATTGCTCTTTACTGCTCTCAATAATCAGTTTTTCTCAAGCAATATGAATGCACCTATGGCGAATTTGCCAGTGGTGATCTTCCAATTCGCCATGAGTCCATATGACAACTGGGTTGATTTAGCCTGGGCTGCAGCTTTACTTATCACCTTTGCTGTACTGGGTCTGAATATTCTTGCGCGTGTAGTATTCCGCCAGAAAGTACAGAGTTAATGAGTAATATGAAAACTATGTTTGACTTAAATACGATTGATAGTCAAGGAATAAGAATGAACGACACAACTACACCATCAAAAAATGATGTTAAAAATGCCTTAGAGGTTCGTAAC
>NZ_NCFJ01000742.1:0-1040 GCF_002281105.1 Polynucleobacter sp. 35-46-11 | reverse complement strand
GGCCCGCAAGGCGATTGCGGTCTGACAGGTCGCAAGATCATTGTGGACACCTACGGCGGTGCGGCTCCTCACGGTGGTGGCGCGTTCTCTGGGAAGGATCCTTCCAAGGTGGACCGTTCCGCTGCGTACGCTGGTCGCTATGTGGCAAAGAACGTTGTTGCTGCTGGTTTGGCAAGCAAGTGCTTGATTCAGATCTCTTACGCGATTGGCGTGGCTAAACCAACTTCAGTGATGGTGAGCACCTTTGGTACTGGCAAGATCTCTGACGAGAAGATTGCGCAACTGGTATCTGAGCACTTCGACTTGCGTCCAAAAGGCATCGTCAAGATGCTAAACCTCTTGCGTCCGATTTATCGTAAGACTGCTGCATATGGCCACTTTGGTCGTGAAGAGCCGGAATTTACTTGGGAACAGTGCGATAAGGCACCTGCCTTACGTGCAGCTGCTGGCTTGTAATCTGCTTTCTAGGCAGTAAATTGGCAGTATGTAGTCGTATTAAGACGAAATATGGCGAAATTGATTACAATTTCGCCATACCTTCAAGGAGCGTTGCAAGGAATACTGACAACCAGTGTTTCCCCAGGCTTGAAGGGAGTGGACTCCTAGGTAATCCCAGAGTTTGCTAATTGCAACTGCGCTCGCTAACCCATGATTCAATGGCTAGCGAGTTCTTACTCCAGCATTGGATCGTCTTTAGCTGGAGCATTCATGAGTACCGTTTCCGATTTAAACAATTTTGTTGCAACCCGTTGCGCTATTGCCGATATTTCTTTAGCTGACTTTGGCCGTAAAGAAATCGCTATTGCTGAAACTGAGATGCCTGGCCTGATCGCCATCCGCGATGAGTTTGCAGCACAACAACCTTTGCGTGGTGCCCGAATCACTGGCTCCTTGCATATGACTATTCAAACTGCAGTATTGATCGAGACTTTAGAAGCTCTCGGCGCTGAAGTGCAGTGGGCGTCTTGCAATATTTTCTCTACACAAGACCATGCTGCTGCTGCAATCGCTGCAAATGGCACGCCTGTTTTTGCGATCAA
>NZ_NCFJ01000741.1:0-1041 GCF_002281105.1 Polynucleobacter sp. 35-46-11 | reverse complement strand
AGGTTTCAAGAAAATGTATCAATTTAGTTTCCAGTGATCAGATTTGATTTCATTACAAAATTATTGCTATTCATACTATTTACAGACTGAATATGACATAAATAAGACAGATCAGAATTTTGCTGTCATAAAACTGTTACGAAATTATCGAATACTCGGCGAATGCCCACATCCACCGCAGAATCGTTCATGACCAAAATTCAATCTGATCCTCTTAAAATCGCATTTGTTACGGAAACGTATCCTCCTGAGGTTAATGGTGTTGCTAGTACCGTAGCTCGCTTTATCAATGGATTAAAAGGCTTGGGCCATCACATTACCCTCATCCGGCCTCGTCAAGGTAGGTGGGATACTCCCAAGACTGAGACCTATCTTCGGGAAATTCTCAGCCAAGGAGTTCCGATCCCTGGTTATGGCTCATTAAAGCTGGGACTACCTCAGCAGGCAATGTTAACGAAAGAATGGTCGGCAAATAGGCCTGATTTAGTGCATATAGTTACAGAAGGTCCCCTGGGTTGGTCGGCACTAGAGGTTGCGCGCAAACTCAAAATACCCGTCTGCTCAGATTTTCGAACAAATTTTGATGCTTATTCATCGCATTATGGGCTTAGTTGGCTGAAGATCCCGATACAAAAATATCTACGGTATTTTCACAATAGAACAAGTTTTACGATGGTCCCGACTCAAGGCCTTAAAAATGCTTTGCAGCTAGCTGGTTTTGAAAGGCTTAAAGTGCTCGCTAGGGGAGTCGACACCCATTTATTTAGCCCCTCAAAACGTTCTCATATATTGCGTCAGGAGTGGGGTGTCACAGAAAGCGATGAGGTTGTTATTTACGTTGGTAGATTGGCTTCCGAAAAGAATTTGCAACTTACCGTTGAAGCATTTAAGGCAATGTTAAAAATTAAACCTCATTTGAAAATTGTTTGGGTGGGTGACGGACCTCAAAAAAAATGGTTGGAAGTACATTGCCCCCATAGTATTTTTGTTGGGGTAAAGTCGGGCGAAGATCTTGCTCGGCACTATGCTAGTGGAGATATT
>NZ_NCFJ01000740.1:0-1042 GCF_002281105.1 Polynucleobacter sp. 35-46-11 | reverse complement strand
AACTACAAACTAATCGCACAGTCAATTCCACGGTTTTCAATTCGTATGCCGCTCATTTCAACAAGTTCGACTCCTCTTTTATGTATCGAACTTCTTCGGGACTAGTCAAAGTAGATAGAGATTTGGCCGTAACTTCATAGAGGTTCCGAACACGAGTGAAGTATTGAACGTCCCCGAAGAATTCAAAGCGGTCAAGCTTTACACCAGCAATACAAAAACTGCTGATTCGTGCCCATAGGCGTGTGATGCTCAGCCAGCTCGCTGCCCAGCATCTGAAAACCATCGCCAAACTCGTGGTGCAAACTTTGATCGTCGTAGCGCACCACGTCTAAGCCGCTGCACTGCAAAGGTCCGTCTGGACCAAACGTCGCCATGAGTACATAACCGCCAGGCTTGACCGAGCGACGGACCAGCTCAACATAGGCGCGTCTAGCCGCTGGCTCGGTCAAAAAATGAAACACCGCTCTGTCATGCCACAAGTCAAACTGCTGGCCAACAAAGTCGTACTGGGTGATGTCGCCCACATGCCAGTCCACCTGCTGCGCTTGCAGCCCAAGACGCTGACGTGTGAAGTCAATAGCGGTAGCCGATATATCCAACACCGACACATCGCGATACTGTTGCTGTAACAAATCGTCCACCAATGTGGACTCTCCCCCACCTATGTCGATGATGGATGCCATGGGATCAGGACACAGCTTTTGAATCAAGCGAAGTGACTCACCCAAATGAGGGGCGTACCAACTGACCGCATCAAATGGCTTGCTGCGGTAAACGTTTTCCCAATGGTCGGATGAGTGCATGGTGTAATCCTGTTCAAAAACAATGTTGGTCAATAATATTAGACATTACTTATTTAACAAACCCGTGCTCTCACGCCTATTAAGCGGCCAACAACGCCTGATTTTTTTGACCCTCGCCATCGCATTGCACGTGGCGTTGGCCATTGGCGCGGGTCGCTATGTGTTCACGTTCAGGCAAGCACCCAAAACCCCAGAGCTAGACGCCGAGGTTTTTTTCATCAAGGACGAGCCACCGCCGC